>DASUWI010000128.1:0-10459 GCA_036378495.1 Candidatus Dormiibacterota bacterium | reverse complement strand
CGACCGCGGCGGACGTCCAGATCGTCCGCAGGTCGCGGGTGGTGTCGACGGGATCGGGCGGCAGGCCGTACACCTCCGGTCGATCGAGCAGGAGGAAGAACGCGTGCGCACCACCGACGCCGTTGTCGTCGCCGGCGAGGTAGAGGCTCGCGTGCTCCTCGCCGCGGGCCTGCAGCTGCCGCACGCGGTCGTCGGCGATCATCCGCAGCTGCTTGAGCTCACCGAACTGGATCGACTTCGTGGGGCACGCCTTGGCGCACGCCGGCTCCATGTCGTCCTTGAGACGGTCGTAGCAGAGGGTGCACTTCCAGGCGCGCCCGTCGTCCTCGCGCTTGTCGAGCACCCCGAAGGGGCACGCGGGTACGCAGTACCCGCACCCGTTGCACACGTCGGGCTGCACCACGACGGTGCCGAACTCGGTGCGCGTCAACGCCCCGGTGGGACACACCTCGAGACACGCGGCATTGCTGCAGTGCTTGCACACGTCCGACGCCATCAGCCAGCGAACACCACCCGCCTGCACGTCGGGCACCGATACCGGCTTGCTCTGCTCGATGAAGGCGACGTGGCGCCACGAGTTGCAGCCGAGCGAGGTGGTGTTGTCGTAGGAGTCGCCGGTCCACTCGAGGCCGTCGTCGGGAACGAGGTTCCACTCCTTGCACGCCACCTCGCACGCCTTGCATCCGATGCACAGCGAGGTGTCGGTGAAGAAGCCCATCTCCCGCGGGGTGCCGTCGTCGTCGTGGGACCGGATGTCGATCTCGTGGCTGACGATCGTCGGCGCGGCCACCGTGCTCACGGCGTGACCCCGGCGCGACGCCGGTACCCCGCGACGAGCTCGGTCAACGCGCGTCCGCGCGGACGCCGGCCCGCGATGATGTCGCACGTGCACGCCTTGGCCTCCTGGATGTGCACGTTGGGGTCGAGCCCGAGGTGGAGCAGGTCGTTGGCCGAGTCCCCGGTGCTGAGACCGTTGTGGCCCCAGTGGTACGGCAGGCCCACGGTGTGGATGGTGCGACCGCCGGCACGCAGCGGCTGCATCCGGTTGGTGACCATGACCCGCGCCTCGATGGCCGCGCGCGCCGTGACGATGGTGGCCCACCCGCGGTGCGCCAGACCGCGCAGCTCGGCGAGCTCGGGTGACACCTCGCAGAAGAACTCCGGCTGCAGCTCGGAGAGATACGGCAGCGAGCGGCTCATCCCGCCCGCGGTGTGGTGCTCTGTCAGCCGGTACGTGGTGGCGACGAACGGGAACACGTCAGAGGCGCCGGCGCCGGCGGACGGCTGGTTGAACACGTCCAGGCGCTGCACGATCTCCTGCAGCACCGGGCTGCTGGCGTGCTCCGGGTACAGCGCGTTCGCCAGCGGCGTCTCGCGCGGCTCGTAGTGCGTGGGCAGCGGGCCGTCCTTGAGACCTGACGGAGCGAAGAGCCATGCCCTGCCGTCGGGCTGCATCACAAACGGCTGCGCGCCGGCGATCGCGTCCTCCGCGGTCGCGCCCGCGGCCGGTGTGTGGTGCGGTGGACGCTGCTGAATGAAGTCCGGCCGGTCCACGCCGGTCCAGTGTCCCTGCTCCGCATCCCACCACACATACCGCTTCCGCTCCGACCAGGGCGCGCCGTCGGGGTCTGCCGACGCGCGGTTGTACAGGAGCCGGCGGTTGTCGGGCCACGACCACGCCCACTCGCGAGCCGTGTAGCTCTGCTGCCAGCGTGGTGTGCGCCGCGCCGTCTGGTTGACGCCGTCCGCGTACGCACCGCAGTAGATCCAGCAGCCGCAGGTTGTGCTGCCATCAGCCTTCAGCGCGCCGTAGCCCGCGAGGTACTCGCGATTCGAGTTCCAGCCGCTGATCTCCGCCAGCACGGACTCGGCGCTGGGCTCGTTGAGCGGCCCCTCGGTCGGATAGCTCCACACAAGGTCGCGCATCGCCTGGTCGCGTGTGCCGCCGGTCGTCGCGAGCTTGGCCTTGATGATCCGCCCCAGGTGGTAGACGAACCACTGGTCGCTGCGGCAGTCGCCGGGAGGGTCGATGGCGGCGGTGTGCCACTGCAGGAGGCGCTGCGTGTTGGTGTACGAGCCGTTCTTCTCCGTGTGCGCCGCGGCCGGGAGGAAGAAGATCTCGGTTGCGATGCGATCCGTTTGCAGCTCGCCGGTTGCGATCTCCGGACCATTCCGCCAGAACGTGGCCGACTCCGTCTCCACCAGGTCGCGCACCACCAGCCAGTCCAGATGCGCCATTGCCATGCGGTTGAACGTGCCGTGTGCCGACCCGACTGCTGGGTTCTCGCCGAAGAGAAAGAACCCCTTCACTCCGCCGTCGAGCATGCCCTTGGTGAACGTGTACACGGAGTGATCGTCGTCGATGCGCGGCAGGTGCGCGAAGCACCAGTCGTTGTCCCTCGTGGCGGCGTCGCCCCAGTACGCGCGCATCAGGCTGACGAAGTACGCGTCGAAGTGGCCCCAGTAGCCGGTCTTCGGTGCGCCGGTCTCGAGGTAGTGGCGCAGGTCGTGGTGCGTGGTCCGCGGCATCGGGATGTAGCCGGGGAGCAGGTTGAACAGCGTCGGGATGTCCGTGGACCCCTGGATCGACGCGTGGCCGCGCAGCGCCAGGATCCCGCCGCCAGGACGGCCGATGTTGCCCAGCAGAGCCTGGATGATGGCCGCCGTTCGCACGTACTGCACGCCGACCGTGTGCTGGGTCCAGCCAACGGCGTAGGCGAACGCCGAGGTGCGCTCGCGTCCCGAGTTGTCGCAGAGCGCCTCGGCCACCCGGACGAACAGACCCCGGGGCACGCCGCATGTCCGCTCGACGAAGTCCGGCGTGTACCGGCGGTAGTGCGCGCGCAGCAGCTGGAACACGCAGCGCGGGTTCTGCAGGGTGCGGTCCTGCGACTCAGCGGAGTCGTATGACCACGTGGTCGCGCGGTAGGTGCGCGTGTCCGCGTCGAATCCGCTGAACACGCCGTCGAGATCCTCGGTGTCGCGGAAGTCCGCGTTGATTAGGGTCGCGGCGTTCGTGTAGTCGAGCACGTACTCGGTGAACCAGCGTTGGTGCTCGAGGATGTAGTTGACGATCCCGCCGAGAAACGCGATGTCCGACCCGGGCCGGATCGGCACGTACAGGTCGGCGAGCGCCGAGGTGCGCGTGAAGCGGGGGTCGACGTGAATGATCGTCGCGCCACGCTCCTTCGCCTCCATCACCCATTGGAATCCCACCGGATGGCACTCCGCCATGTTGGAGCCCTGGATGACGATGCAGTCAGCGTTCTGCAGGTCCTGCTGGAACGTGGTCGCCCCGCCGCGACCGAAGCTCGTCCCCAGACCGGGGACCGTCGAGCTGTGTCATATGCGCGCCTGGTTCTCCACCTGCACCACGCCGAGCCCGGTGAAGAGCTTCTTGATGAGGTAGTTCTCCTCGTTGTCGAGCGTGGCGCCGCCGAGGCTGGCGATGCCGAGCGTGCGGTTCGCGGCGGCGTCCCAGGTGGCGGCACGGGTGGCGACGACACGGTCGGCGATCATGTCCATGGCGCGCCCCAGCGAGAGGTCCTCCCACTCCGTGCCGTAGGGGCGGCGGTACCTGACGCGCTGCCGCCGGGCGGGGCCGGTGACCAGGCTCCTGGTGGCGGCTCCCTTGGGGCAGAGCCGGCCGCGCGAGATGGGACTCGCCGGGTCGCCCTCGATCTGGATGATCTGCTCGTCCTTCACATACACGAGCTGGGCGCACCCCACCGCGCAGTACGGGCAGACCGACGGCACCACCCTGTCGGCGTGCCTCGTGCGCGGCGCCAGGGTCCGCGAGCGATCGGAGTGCACGGCGCGCCCGAGTCCCAGCGGGTCACCCTCGGTGAACTGGCGCACCAGCGGCCAGCGCTTGAGGAACTCGGTCGCCTTGGTCGTGCGAAGCCTCCTGGGGAAGTTGATAGTACCAGTGTCATTCCTGGAGCCGGGACAACGCGCCGGCCATGCCACACTGAATCGGTGAGGCTGACCCAGTACGCGCATGGCGGCGGCTGCGCGTGCAAGATTCCGCCGGGGGAGCTCGAGACCATCGTCGCGGGTCTGATCGGTGAGCACCCGCCGTCGCTGATCGTGGGGCTGGACGACGGCGACGACGCCGCGGCGGTGCGCCTCAACGGCGACGGCACCGCGCTGCTCAGCACGGTCGACTTCTTCACGCCGGTCGTCGACGATGCGTACGACTGGGGGCGCATCGCGGCGACCAACGCGCTGTCGGACATCTACGCGATGGGCGGAAAGCCGCTTCTCGCCGTGAATCTCCTCTGCTGGCCGCGCGAGGTGCTCCCGCTCGAGCTGGCCACCGAGGTGCTGCGCGGCGGGCTCGATGTGGCCCGCGCCGCGGAGTGCCCGCTCGCCGGCGGGCACAGCGTCGATGATCCCGAGCCGAAGTACGGCATGGCGGTGAGCGGCGTCGCGGCGGTGGAGCAGTTGCTGCGGATCGACGCCGGCACGCCCGGGACACCACTGACGCTGACCAAGCCGCTCGGCATCGGCGTGCTGAACTCGAGGCACAAGCAGACCGGCGAGGTGTTCCCCGAGGCGGTCGCGTCGATGACGCAGCTCAACCGCGAGGCGTCGGAGGCCGCGCTGGCGGCGGGCATCCGCTGCGCAACCGACGTCACCGGGTTCGGCCTTCTCGGTCACGCGTACAAGCTGGCGCGCGCCAGCGGCGTCACAGTCGTCATCGACTCCGCGGCGGTCCCCTACCTCCCGGGAGCGCGCGACGCCGCCAGCGCGGGATGCATCAGCGGCGGCACGCGTCGCAACCTGGCCTGGGTGGAGCCGCACGTCGAGTGGCGCGGAACGACGGAGAGCGATGAGCGCGAGCGACTGCTGCTCGCCGACGCGCAGACGAGCGGTGGGCTGCTGCTCGGCGGCGAGATCCCCGGGGCGCCGGTGATCGGTGAGCTGGTGCCCCGAGGAGAGCACGCGGTCATCGTTCGCTGAGGAACACGCGCTGTGAGCGGCGTTCGTCAACGGGTGCTGCAGGTGAGCGTCGGCGGCCGCTCCTCGTGGCGAACAGACGAGCTCACCGCAGAAGAGCCGCTGGAGATCCGCGTCAACGGCCGCCCGGTCTCGGTGACCATGCGCACGCCCGGCGCCGACTTCGATCTCGCGGTCGGGTTCCTCTTGACCGAGGGCGTGATCGACTCGACGGAGGACATCAAGGCGATGCGCATGTGCCCGCACGCCGGCGCCGGCGACGCGTTGAACGTCGTCGAGGTGACGCTGCGTGACGAGACGCTGCGCACGCCGGAGCGTGCGTTCTACACGACGTCGTCGTGCGGGATCTGCGGCAAGGCGAGCATCGAGGCGGTGCGCACCGAATCGCGCTACGAGGTGGCCGACGACCCGCTGCGCGTCAGCGCCGCACTGCTCGCATCGCTGCCGGAGCGGTTGCGAACCGCGCAGAGGGTGTTCGCGCGCACCGGCGGGCTGCACGCCGCGGCGCTGTTCGACTGCGACGGCGACCTGCTCTGCGTGCGCGAGGACGTCGGGCGGCACAACGCGTTCGACAAGGTGATCGGCTGGGCGGCGACGCAGCGGCGCGTGCCGCTCCGCTCGCACATCATCCTTGCCTCCGGCAGGGCGAGCTTCGAGCTGACCCAGAAGGCGCTGATGGCCGGCATCCCGCTGATCGCGGCGGTTTCGGCGCCGTCACAGCTCGCGGTCGATCTGGCGCGTGCATCCGGCATGACGCTCATCGGCTTCCTGCGGGGTGAGCGGATGAACGTCTATGCAGGTCCCGAGCGGCTTGCCGGACATTCCTCGGCCGCTGAAGGTCTACTGTGAGCGCATGAGCACCCCTACCCATCCGGACCCGAAGCACTTCGTCCGCAACTGGCGCGAGTACGACGGCAGCTTCGCCACCAAGCTGAGGCTGATGCTCAAGAACGAGGCGATCAAGGTCAAGAATCGCGAGCTGTGCTGCGGGCATCCCGGCGAGCCCGGCTGTTGAATGGTTGCGCATGGGTCCGGTTCGGGCCCCCACGATCACAGTCACGGCGGCGGCCACGCGCACGGCGGCCGCGGCGGGTCCTCACGCAAGCTCAAGTAGCAGCGTCGTGGTCATGCCGGCGGGTGTCACTCGCCGCTGCGATCAGGCCACTCGCGCATCAATGAGCGCCTGAGGCCACCGGCGTCTCCGCAGGGGCGCCCGTTGGCCTCCCCGCCTGCGCGCCGCGGGGCGCGGTGCGGGGCAGCGCGAGCGACAGCAGCGCCGTCAGGGTCCAGAAGCCGATGTTGAAGAAGAGGATGAGCCGCTCCGACGTGACGAACGTCTGCGAGAGGGCGCGCTGCGCCGCGGACGCGAACGCTGCCGAGACCGGATTCGACGCCGAGGATGCCGTCGTGCTCGGGCACCCGGCCACCGGCTGGGTGGGATCGCTCGACTGCGCCTGCTCCTGGAAGCACCGGGTGAACTGAGCGACCGACTGATCGACCTGCGCCGGTGGGAGGTTCAGCGCGGTCAGCTGCGTGCGCAGCGACGGGGTGACGCCGGCCACGGACGTGGTCGCATGCGACGACAGCAGCCCGAAGAACACCACACCGACGACGGCGACGCCGATGGCGCCGCCCAGCTGCTGGAACGTCGTGAGCACGCCGGACGCCGAGCCGGCGTCCCGCGGCGGCACCCCGGAGAGGATCACGGTGAGCAGCGGCGCCAGCACCGTGCCCAGCCCCATCCCGGAGACCACGAAGGTTGGAATCAGCTCCCAGCTGCTGACGGCCGTCCCTGCGGCGTAGAGCGTGATGATGATGCCAACCATGCCTGCAACTCCGATGAGCGAGCCGATGGCGATGGTGTAGCGGCCCAGCTTCGGTGCCACGCGGACGGACAGCGCGGACGCCACGGCCGTGCCGATGCTGAACGGAATCGTGGTCAACCCGGCGTGCAGCGCCGAGAATCCGAGCCCCACCTGGAGCAGCAGGCTGAACGTGAAGAAGAACGCCGGTATGCCGGCGATGAACGCGGCCGAGATTGCGACGCCCACGCGGAACGAGGGAATGCGGAACATGGAGAGCTGCACCAGCGGGAACTTCGAAGCCGGCAGCGAGCGCTCATAGAGCACGAACAGCGCGAGCACGAAGGGGCTGACGCCCATGGCGATGAAGGTCCAGACCGGCCAGCCCAGCACCTGCCCCTCCACCAGCGGGTACACCAGCAGCAGCAGGCCCGCGGTGGCGATCGCGACGCCCGGAATGTCCAGCCGCGTGGCGTTGGGGGCGCGCGACTCGCTGACGAAGCGGGTGGCGGCGACCAGCGACGCGATCCCGATCGGTACGTTGACAAGGAATATCCAGCGCCACGATCCCCCGGTGATGTCGTCACGGATGATGAGCCCGCCGACGAGCGGACCCATGATGGTGGCGATGCCGATCACGGCACCCAGGAGCCCGAAGACGCGTGCGCGCTCCTGCGGCGGAAAGCTCACCTGGATGACGGACAGCACCTGCGGGTACATCAGGGCGGCCATCAGGCCCTGGAACACGCGGGAGAGATCGAGCATCAGCGCGCTCTGAGCCAAACCGCACAGGGCCGACGCCGAGATGAATCCGGCCATGCCGATCATGAAGAGTCGCTTGCGTCCAAAGATGTCCCCGAGCCTGCCGCCGGTGATGAGCAGCACGGCATAGGCCAGCGCGTAGCCGGCGACGACGAACTGGATGTCGGCGTTGTTCGCGTGCAGGTTCTGCCGGATGGCTGGGATGGCGACGTTCACGATGGAGATGTCCAGCAGCACCATGAACAGCGCGGTCATCACGCTCGCCAGCGCAACCCAGCGCCGCGGGTCGAGGTTCAGGTGCTCGGGATGCGTGCCGGCCGGCGCCGGCGCGGCACCGTTGGCGGCAGTGGGCGACTGCGTCGGGACGTCGGTCATGTCTCTCCCTCCTGGTGGAGTCCGCGCATGAGCATCGCGGCGAGGTCGCGTGCGTAGGTGCTGTCGTCGACATCGATCAGGTCTTCATCGAAGTAGTGGCCCAGCGCGGCGCGCTGCCAGCACGAGCCCATCAGCACGTTGGCGGCCATCGGCGCATCGGCATCGGGCCGCACCCGGCCGAGGCGCTGCTCGGCGCTGATGTACGCGGCGATCGCCTCGGCGCCGCTGCGCGGTCCGCGGCCGGCGCTGCGCATCGCCTGACGGTGATACGCCAGCAGCTCGGGGTCGCCGGCAATGGCGAACGTCGTCGGCACCATCTCGCGGTAGACGCGAAGGGACCGCGTGGCGATGTCGCGCAGGTTCTCCTCCACGTTGCCCGCGCCCACGCGTTCGATGAGGCTGCCGAGGAAGGTGCGCAGATCGGGAAGCCAGCGCTCGCACAGCGAGGCCAGCAGGTGCGCCTTGTCCTCGAAATGCACGTAGAGGGCGCCGTCGGAGCAGCCCGCCGCACGCGCGATCTCGCGGGTGGTGAGGCCGCGCGCGCCCTTCTCGAGGATCAGGCGCTCCGTGGCGGCGAGCAACGCCTCGCGCACGCCGGGCCGCTCGGCGCCCCCCTTGGGCGATCGCTCAGTTTGGGTGATCACTTGCTCAGTATGGCTGATCAGCCGCTCACGCGTCAAAGGCGGCCGGCCTGGCCCGGCGAGCGCCAGGTTCCTGCGTCAGACTCTGCACCGATGACCAGCGTCGAGGGCCGCCTCAGCGACGGTCGGGGGCGCCTCCCGGCCGGCACCGCCGCCCCGCTTGGCGAGGCGGCCGCCGGCCAGCAGCGCACCGCGCTCGTCGAGGAGAGCATCGCAGTCGCCGGCTCGAGGCAGGTGTCGCGGAGCGCTGCGGTGGCGGGGAGCTCTCACGTGGATCGCAGCTGCGCGGTGGCCGGATCCACCGATGTCGCGATGAGCGTTGCCGTTGCCGGCAGCGCGGTCACGCGCGCGTCCGCCGCCGTCGCCGGCAGCGCTCTCACAGTGGCGTCGACCGGTGTGGCCGGGAGCGTGCTCACGCTGATGTCTGCCGGCGTGGCGTCATCCGCTCTGACCATCGCCGGCGCGGGTGTGCTTGCATCCGCTGCCACTGTGGCCTGCGTGAACTGCATGCGCTGTGTCGCGTGCATCGCGTGTGTGGACTGCGTGGACTGTGTTGCATGTATCGGCTGCGCCGGGCTGCGCGGGGTGACCGGCGCCGTCAACCGCCGCGGGTAGCGCTGCACGAGCAGCTCAACCCCAGAGCCCGCCCGCCAGCCCGCCGGCGATGACCAGCGCCGGCGCTGCCAGCGGCCAGCGCAGCAGCACGAGGAACGTGAGCGCCGCAGCCACCGGCGGTTCGGCGCCGTGGAAGGATGCGCGGGCCAGCGCCACCGCCACCGCGATGATCAGGCCCAGCGCGGCGACGTTGACCCCGCTCAGCGCGTCGCGCACTGCGATGCGGGCGCGCACCAGCCGGGTGATGCGGTCGAGGAGAGGAACGAACGCGAACCCCGGCAGGAATATGCCAATCGTGGCTACAACCGCGCCGCCGACGCCGGCGAGGAGAAAGCCGATGAAGGTGGCCGTGGTGAAGACGGGGCCGGGCGTCGCCTGGCTCACGGCCACGGCGTCGACCACCTGGCGGTCGGTGAGCCAGTGCAGGTTGAGCACGAGCTCGCTGCGCAGCAGCACAAGCAGGACGTAGCCGCTGCCGAAGGCCACTGCGCCGAGCTTGAGAAACGTGGCGAAGACGGCGGCAACCGACAGCGGGGCAACAGTCGCAGCCGCAGCCGCCGGCGCCGTGCCCCCGGCGGCACCGGCGAGCAACGCCGGTGCCGCGGCTGGGGCGGCGGCCCCCGGCTCGAGGCGGCGGCGCGCCCAGCGCCAGGTGGCGAGCATCACGCCGCCGGCGGCGAGCAGCGCGATCGGCTGGTTGAAGGCGACGCCAAGCCCGGCGCGGCGGCGAGGACGAGCGCGGCATCCCGGCTGCGCACCACACGCCGCCCGAGGTCGACCACGGCCCACAGCACGATGCCCACGACCACCGGCGTGACGCCGCCCAGCACGCGCTGCGCCGCGGTTCCGGCGCCGACGCGCTGGTAGAGCGCCGCGAGCACGATCATCAGCGCGGTCGCCGGCGCGATGAAGGAGGCGCCGGCCGCGAGCAGCCCGGGCCATCCCGCCCGCCGGTAGCCCAGCAGGATGGCAAGCTCCGTGGAGCTGGGTCCGGGGATGAGCTGGCAGGCGGCGAACATCTCGAAGAACCGGGTCTCGTCCACCCAGCCACGCCGCTGCACCAGCAGCCGGCGCATCAGGGTCACGTGCGCCGCGGGCCCGCCGAACGCCACGCAGCCGAGGAACAGGAACACCCCCGCCACCTCCCCGACCGAGCCGGGGCCCCGACTCCGGCTCGAGACCGGGCTCAGGTGACGGCGCCGCGGCTCGCCGACGCCACGCGAGCGGCGTACTTGGCGAACACGCCGCGGGGGTACCGGGGCTCCGGTGGCGTCCACTCCCGCAACCGGGCCGCGGGGGGGG
>DASUWI010000127.1:0-9121 GCA_036378495.1 Candidatus Dormiibacterota bacterium | reverse complement strand
GCCGTGGCCGCGCGCGCGTCCAGCTGCAGCGGACGCGGCGGCGCGTCGCTCTGCTGCATGCGCGGCCCGCCCGCGGCCTCAGCGCCCCGCCGGGCCGTGGCCATGCGCCACACGAACATGCTCGCGGCGATGCGGACGATCGCGCGAATCAGCATGGCCCACGGCACAAGCCCATGCTACGCTCGCCTGCGGACAGACGAGTTGGGAGACTGCAACATGGTCCGAGCCTACGTTCTGATCACTGCGACGGCGGGGAAAGCGCTCGAGGTGGTGAGCCAGCTGCAGAGCCAACCCGGCGTGATCGCCGTCGACGCCATCACCGGGGAGTTCGACGTCATCGCGCAGGTGCGGGCGGACGATGTGCCCGGCATCGGCAGGGTGATCGTGGATCAGGTGCAGTCGGCCGACGGCGTGTTCAAGACGATCACATGCCTGGCCGTCTCTGAAGCCACGCCCGCCTGAACGCACTGCTCGGCCTCTACACCCGCGCCTTCGCTCGCCTGCGCGGCAGTGCGCGCCTGCGCAGATCGCTGCTCCTCTGGTCGCTGACAGGACTTGTGCTCGGCGAAGGGTTCACCGCCGGCGTCGTGCTCGTGCACGGCATCGGGGTGCTGCCGGTGGCGATGCTCGCGACTCTCGTCTGGTGGGCGCTGGTGCTGGTGTTCGTGATCGGTGGCGCCGCCTGGCTCGACACTCCCGATGGCACGCCACTGGACCACTACGGCGTTCCCAACGGGCTCACGGCGCTGCGGGCCTGGCTGTGCGTGCCCCTGCTCTTCGTCGCGGTGCTCAGCCTCCCCGGGCGCCTCGCGCTGATCCTCTGGGCGGGAGTCGGCGGCGCCATCGGCCTCCTGGACGCCGTTGACGGCGCCGTCGCCCGCCGTTTTGGGCCGGTGTCGGTGCTGGGCAAGGCGATCGATCCCTTCGGCGATGCGCTGTTCTTCGTGTTCGCGTCGTTCGGCAGCTACCTGCTTGGCATCTGGCCGCTCTGGTTGATGGCGTTCGTGATGTTTCGCTACGCGGGCCCGCTGCTGCTCACCCCTTTCGTGTTTCTCTCCGGGCGCCGCCCCGAGCTCGTGTACACCGTCTGGGGACGGCGCAACACGCTGCTGACAGGGGTCGTCCTCTTCGCGCTGTACTGGGTGCGAGTGGCGGACGGTCCGGTGTGGCTCGCGGCATTGTGTGCGGCGCTGCCCACCCTCGTGCCCACCGCGCTCCTGCACTTCGTGGCGCTTGCGCGTCGAACGTTCAGCGCACCGCTGACGCCGCGTGTCACCGCCGCGTGATCGTCATACCGGGTTCGCCGGCTGCAGCAGTCCGCGAATGCGCTCGAGCCACGCACGGTTGGTGAGCTCGTCCGCCTCAGGCACGTAGTTGCAGTCGAAACCCTGGCGCAGCAGGCGGCCGAGCGATGCGTCGTCGAGGTCCATCGCCAGCACGCGGTCGAGCTCCGCCGTGGCTGCCGCCATGGTGGCCGGTGGTGCGTCGTGCCGATAGGCCTCGATGGCCGCAGTGCTGGAGCCGTGCTCGGCGTGCCAGTCCTGGTGAAAGTACGCACCGAAGAACCGGTGCAGAGCCGGAAAGTCGTGATCCGCGGCGGCGCCGCCGCCCGTGTCGCTGATGCCGTGCATTGTCATCTCCTCGTCGCTAGCTGAGACCGCGCCGCGGTGCGCGCGTTGGATAGGCAGTGACCACGGTGTACCCGCCTGGAAGCTCGCCATCGCGGCGCAGCACGATGCGCACCGCAGTCACAGGCTTCGCGATGGTGACGCCGCGCGACAGGTCGTCCCAGGTGAGACAGCGCCCGATGGGCCGGCCCATGTCCTGCACGCACGTGTATGGAGCCTCTGCCTCGGGCCCTGACAGCCAGGCGCGAATGTCCTTGCTGTGCGACCAGACGGCGTGCTGCAGGCAGTGCTGCGCGGTGGCCCGGTTGACAAAGCGTCCAGCGGCGGCGACGCCTTCGCGCAGGATGCGCTTGAACTCGTCCCCGGGACGAGTGTCGACATGGCTGCGAAGCGTGTGACCACCGTGGTCCTCGTAGACGCCGAGGTCCTCGACGGGCAGGCGGTCCGGGTCTGGGGCGGGAGGCTCGAGTCCGCTGACGTGCATCGCTTCTCCACAAGGCCCGGCGTGGTGCTGCCGGTGCTCACGCACACTGTCGGCCGCGGCGAAGGACGCCGCGCGGACGTTTGCACACGCCGCGTCGCGGCCATAATCCGAATGAAGATGCAGGCCGTTCTGAAGCCATCGCCGGCGGCCGGCTTCACTGTGGGTGAGGTGGCTGCGCCGTCTCCGCGTCCCGGCGAGGTGCTGCTGCGCGTCAGCGCCGCGTCGGTGTGCGGCACCGACGTGCACCTCTACGACTGGGACGCGTGGGCGCAGGCTCGTGTCGCGCCACCGCGCATCGTCGGCCACGAGGTGTGCGGTGAGGTGCTCGCCTGGGGCGAGGGTGTGCGCAGCCCGGCGATCGGCACGCGCGTCGCGGTCGAGTCGCACATCGTGTGCCGCCACTGCGAAGAGTGCCGCCGCGGTGACTTTCACGTGTGCGAGAACACCCGCATCCTCGGTGTCGACGTCGACGGAGGCTTCGCGACGCAGGTCGCGGTGCCGGCGGCGAACGTCCGTCCCGTCGCGGAGTCGGTGTCGTCAGCCGTGGCTGCGGCGATGGAGCCGGTGGGCAACGCCGTGCACGCCTGCTCGTACGGTGACCTCGATGGACGCACCGTCGTCGTCTTCGGCTGCGGCCCCATCGGATGCGCCGCCGTCGCGGTGGCGCGGGTGCTGGGGGCGGCGCGCGTGATCGCCGTCGACCGCAACGATTACCGGCTGCAGCTCGCGGAGCGCATGGGAGCATCCGCACTCGTGCGCGCGAACGCAGCGCCGGTCGATCGCGAGGTGCTCGCCGCGGCCGGTGGCGACATCGACAGCGTGCTAGAGATGAGCGGATCGCCGGTGGCCGTGGCGTCGGCCACCCGGCTGGTGCGCCCCGGCGGATGGATCAGCTTGCTGGGCATCGGCGAGCCGGTGACAATCGACGTGACCACCGATGTCGTGATGAAGGGCCTGTCGCTGTTCGGCGTCGTCGGGCGCAAGCTGCCGGAGACATGGGACCGCACGCTGGCGTACGTGCGCGACGGCGTCATCGACATCGCGCCGCTGATCACGCATACGTTTCCGATGCACGAGATCAACCGCGCGATGGAGCTGATCAAGACCGGCGACTGCGGCAAGGTCACGCTGACACCCGAGTGATTCGGAGCGGGGGTCGGCGCGCCCGTAGCGAGACCTTCTCGGAGGCGCGACACACGTTCTCGGAGCGATCGTCGCGCCGAGAGCAAGGCGCCGCCCCCAGCGGGGGCGGACGCCGTGGTCTCGCGAAGCGGCGCGCCGACTCCCGCACTCAACCACGGTGTCGCGTGAACGCAGCTCGCCACGCCCTTCTTGATGCAGCGCTACCCTTGACGGCATGATCACGAAGCCATCGACGTCGGACGCGGTCCGCGCGCTGGACGCGTCGCTCAACGAGGACCTCGAGGCATTGCGCCGCGACGGTCTGTTCCGGCCGCTGCGCGTGCTGGAGTCGGCGCAGGGGCCCGAGGTCGAGATCGGCGGCAAGCCCGTCATCAGCCTGTCGAGCAACAACTACCTCGGGCTGAACACGCACCCGGCGCTCGTCGACGCGGCGCAGCGTGCCACGCTCGACTGGGGCGTCGGCACCGGCGCGGTGCGCACCATCGCCGGCACGCAGACGCTGCACGAGGAGCTGGAACAGCGGCTCGCCGCCTTCAAGCGCACGGAGGCGTCGCTCACGTTCCAGAGCGGGTACACGGTGAACGTCGGCGTGCTCGGCTCCATGCTCGACGCGGGCGACTGCGTGGTCAGCGACAAGCTCAACCACGCGAGCATCATCGACGGCATCCGCCTGACCAAGGCGGATCGCGTCCTCTACGAGCACACCGACCTCGACGACGCCGAGCGCGCGCTCAACGAGGCGAAGGCCGCCGGACACCGGCGCATCCTGCTCGTCACCGACGGCGTGTTCAGCATGGACGGCGACATCGCCCCGCTCGACGGGCTCGTCGAGCGCGCCGAGGCATACGGCGCGGCCGTCTTGGTGGATGACGCGCACGCCACGGGCGTGCTCGGCAGCAACGGCCGCGGCACAACCGATCACTTCGGGCTGCACGGCAGGGTCGCGCTCAACATCGGCACGCTGAGCAAGGCGGTGGGCGTCGTCGGCGGGTACGTGTGCTCCTCGCAGATCGTGCGCGACCACCTGATCCACAAGTCGCGGCCGTTCCTGTTCTCGTCGTCGCATCCACCGGCGGTCGTCGCCGCGTGCATCGCCGCAATCGACGTGCTGGAGCAGAGCAGCGAGCTGGTGGACCGCCTCTGGGAGAACACGCGTCATTTCAAGGAGGGGTTGCGGTCGCTCGGCTTTGACATCGGCCGCAGCCAGACGCCGATCACGCCGGTGATGTGCGGCGAGGCTGCGGTGGCGATGCAGCTGTCCGATCTCCTGCTGGAGCGCGGCCTCTTCGCCCAGGGGATCGGGTTCCCCACCGTCCCGCGCGGCCAGGCGCGCGTGCGCACCATCGTCACCGCGACGCACACGCGCGCGCAGCTCGACCGCGCGCTGGAGGCCTTCGCCGATGCCGGCCACCTGCTCAGGCTCCGCTGAGGCGCCCCCACCTGGCAACGTAACCGCAATGCATGCGCGCCGCTTCTGCTTGACAGTTCCAGGGCGAGCGCCGCGGCGATGAACCGCCATCGCACCGCCGCAGAGCTCGAGGAGGAACGCGCCCAGATCGAAGCCGCGCAGGGCGACCGGGCGGCGTTCACGCCGCTGTACGAGCGCTACGTCGATCAGATCTACGCGTACGTGCTGTCGCTCACCAGAAACAAAGAAGAGGCCGAAGACGTGACCGCCGCAACCTTCGCCAAGGCGATCGAGGAGCTCCCCCGATTCGAGTGGCGCGGCGTTCCCTACTCGGCCTGGCTGTACCGCGTCGCCACCAACCTGGTCGCGCGTGAACGCCGCCGCCCCGGCTGGGTGGAGCTCGACCCATACCGCCCTGCCGACGTCGAAGGCCCCGCCGATGTGGCCGAGCGGCTGGATCGCGACCACGAGGTGCGACGCGCCGTGGCGGCTCTGCCCGGCGACCAGCGCCAGGTGGTGATGCTGCGCTTTGGCGGCGAGATGACCTGCCGCGAGATCGGCGACGTGATGGGCAGGTCCGAGGGGGCGGTGAAGCTGTTGACATTCCGGGCGCTCACCGCGATGCGGCGGCGGCTCGGCGCCCCGCTGCCGGCAGAGCGCGCCCGCAGCGCCTCAGGAGAGTGCTCGTGATGGATCGTGCGGAACTGCTCGACGCAGCACTGGAGGATGTCTCCCCGGTGACGGCCGACCCGGACGTGGCACAGCTGCTCGACCTGGCGACCGAGGTGGCCCGGTCGCTCGAGCGTGGCTGGCTCACGGCCGAGGAGCGAGACCTGCTGTACGCCCGTGTGCTCGAGCTCGCCGTCAGACGGTCGCCCTGGGCGGTGGCGCGCCGGCTCCTGGCCGAGCATCGCGTCTCCGCAATCGCCGGCGGTGCGGCGGTGACGCTGGCGGCCGGAGCCGCCATCACCGTGGCGCTGGCCCGGCAGCACCGCCAGCCGGCGCCGGCCGCCGCCTGACCGCGGCCCGACGGTGACCGAGGCCGGGGGAGGGGAGGGCGAGCTCAGCCCCAGCGAGCGCGCCCGCCAGCGCCGCCGCGACCGCAAGCGGCAGACGCGGATGGTGATCGACAACGCCGGGCTGCGCCGGGTGCTGGCCGCCGTGCGCATGCGTGATGCCAAGCGCAAAGGGCGCAGCGGCGACACGCCGGACCCGCCCGAGCCGCCGGCCTAGCGGCGGCCGGCTCCGCTGCGGCTGCGCGCCCGCGCGGCCGCCGACTCGAGGACCAGCGGCTTCTCGGAGTCGCCGTTGCCATTTGCCGCGCCGTTCTCCGCCTGCCACCGCCGCGTCATGAACGCCATCGGGCCCTGGAACACCACCTTCACCGCGCCCACGGCGATGCCCGCCGTGGCCGTCTCGATGGCGCGGCCGAACTCCTCGAGCGGGAAGCGGTGGGTGACCAGGTGATCGATGGGGAAGCCGGGGTCGGCCAGCCACTCGCGAACGATCGCAAAGGTGCGGCGGCCGCTCGCCTCGCGGCCATAGGCGGCCGAGCCGCGGACGGTGAGCTCCCGTGCCCAGAGCAGCGGCAGCTCCACCTCGTGGCGCGAGGAGCGGCCGCAGACGACCAGCGTGCCGCCGGCGCGCAGCAGGCGCAGCGAGAGGTCGGTGGTTCGTGGCGTGGCGTGGCAGTCGAACACGACATCGACGCCGCCGTCGAGCACCGGGAGGCCGCCGTCGAGCGGCCGCATGATGCGGGCCGACACGTGCTCGGCGACCGACCGCAGCAGCGACTCCGCGTGGCCCGGCCAGACGCGTCCCGCCCCCAGGGCCCGGATGGCGGCGAAGTCGCGGTTGCGGTCGGCCGCGGCGCCGGCCTCGTTGCGCGCCTTCCGTCCGGCTCGGGGACGGTAGGTGCTCCGCGAGTCGTAGATCACGGTGATGTCCAGGTCCGGATGAAGGCGCCGCAGCGTGGCCACCAGCAGCCGGCAGATGGTGCCGGAGCCGATCACCACGGCGTGGTCCCCGCGTCCATCCCACCGCATCGCCGCGTGCAGCGCGGATCCGAGCGGCTCGGCCAGCACGCCACGCTGGTCCGAGATGCCGTCGGCCGGCACCAGCATGTCCTCGTGGGCGAGAAACGCGTCGCTCCAGCCGCCGCCAGTGCCCGGTGAGGCGCCCACGCCGCTGCCGGAGCACACCGCGCCGGCGCGATCCACGTTCTCGCACAGGTGACCCTCGCCGGCACGGCAGCGGCGGCACTCCGGAAGTCCCTTGTGCGCGCATCGGAGGGTCGGCTCGAGCAGGACGCGCTGCCCCTCGCGCGCCCATCGCGTCCGCGCCGCCTGCTCCACCACCCCCACGATCTCGTGACCGGGGACGAGGACCGCCGGCCGCTCGTACGCGCTCAGCACGGCGGCGCCCGTGGTCCTGTGCAGCATGGCGAGGTCGACGCGGCAGATGCCGGAGAGCGCCGGCCGGACCAGCGCCCAGCCCGGCATTCGCGGCACCGGGGTGCTGAGGTCGCGGATCGCCAGGGGCAGTGCTGTGGGCGCCGCGCCGTCAGGATGCGGGCGGCGCTTCTCCGGTGGCCGCCACGCGGAGGGGTCGACGACGAGCGCTCTCATGGGGCGGCCGGCGCCGCCCGATGCCAGTGCGTGGCCGCGGTCGTTGGGGGCATGGTGCGAACGCGTCAGAATACCGCCACTCGCACGTGCCGGCGGAGCCCCAGAATGTCGGACCATGGCCGACGCGCCGCCGCCGGACTTCGGACCTCCCCCGGCAGCGCCGCCGGCCCCGGCTCCGCCGCCGCCGCCGCCACCCATCTGGGGGCCGCCGCCCGGACCTGTCTGGGGCGGGCAGTCGTCGGGGCAACCCTATGGGTGGGCGCCGTACAGGCCGGCCACCATCGGATCCGGCCGCTTCCGGGCGATGAACCTCGGCGAGCTCCTCGATGCCGTCTTCTCGCTGTACCGGCGCAACTTCGTGCTCATCGCTGCGATCAGCGCGATCGTGCAGATCCCCTACGCGGTGCTCACCTACGTCCTCTACCAGCTGATCAACTACAACGCGCTGCAGAACTCGCTGCAGAACGCGGAGAACGCGCTGGCCAACCCCGGCCAGGCGCCGAGCGCCGAACAGCTGCAGCCGGTGTTCAACGCCCTCGGCCCGATCTTCCTCGCCAGCGGCGTGCTGAGCCTCATCGCGGTGTTCCTGGTGCTGCCCCTGGCGGAGGCTGCCACCACCCGGGCGGTCAGCGATAGGTACCTCGATCGCCCCGCGACGATCGGCGCCTCCTACGCTGCGGCCATCCGGCGGCTGGGCGCGCTGGTGCTGCAGAGCCTGATCCTCGGGCTGGGATACGCCGCCGTGCTCGTGGCCGCTGTCGCCCTTTCCGCCGGGCTGGGCGCCGCCCTGGGCTCGGGTGCGATCCCGCTGATCATCCTCGTCCTGGCAGCGGTGGCCGCCGGCATGGTGTTCGTGTACGTGCGCACCTCGCTGGCGCCGCCGGCGATCGTGCTGGAGCGCCTGTCGGGATGGCGCGGCCTGCAGCGGAGCTGGAACCTGGTCAACGGCCTCTTCTGGCGCATCCTGGGGATCCGCCTGCTGCTCGGGCTGATCACGGCGGTGATCAGCTTCATCGTGGTCGCCATACTCACGCTCGCCGGTGCCGGCCTCGACAGCAACGGGCGCTTCGTCCTGCAACAGGTGGCCAGCGCGTTCGCTGCAGTTTTTGTCAGTCCGATCACATACATTCTGGTCACGCTGCTCTACTACGACGCGCGCATCCGCAAGGAGGCCTTCGACATCGAGATGCTCGCCGCCACGCTGTGAGGCGGCTGTGGGCGGCGCCGCTGGTCACGGCGCTGGCGCTGTGGTGGACGGTGTCGAGCACGGCTGCCTCCACCGCCTGCCCGCCGCTCGACTACCTGGCAGGTATTGCGCAGGCGCAGGCCGCGCTGGACACGACGCCGCCGGACACCGGCGCCACAGCGACGGTGGTGGAGCGCCTCAGCAGGACATACCCGGCGGTACGGCCCACGCTGAGCGACGTGCTCGCGCAGCTGCAAGCCACCCCGCCCGGGGCCGCGAGGGCGCGGGCGCGGCTGGACACCATCGCGCGCACGCTGGCGCTCCCCCGCGGCAGCACCTGCAACGCCGACCAGCGGCCGGCGCGATCCGCGCTCGACGGCGTCTACCGCTCATCCGTTTTTGCCAACCTGGACCAGAAGCCGCCGGGGCCGAATCCCATCGGGCAGTTCCTCTCGTGGCTGAGCTCATTGCTGCGCGGCCTCACCGGCGCCCTGGGACCCGCCGGGAGCATCGCGCTCGGCGCGGCACTGCTCGCGGGTGCTTTGGCCCTCGCCGCCTGGCGGCTCCGCGGCGTGCTGGGCTCACGGCCGGCTCGAATCGTCACCGCCGAGGAGACGGGCGGCGCCGACCCCGAGCGCGAATGGG
>DASUWI010000126.1:0-3137 GCA_036378495.1 Candidatus Dormiibacterota bacterium | reverse complement strand
GGATGCCGAGGACCAGCGGCGCGTTCCACGGTGAAATCGCCCCCACCACCCCGAAGGGGACTCGCTGGGCCATCGAGTAGGCACCAGGGATCGAAGTCGGCAGCAGCTCGCCGATCGGCCGCGTAATCGCCGACGCAGCCTCGCGCAGCACCTGGATGCACAACGCCACGTTGAACTCCGAGAACAGGCGGGACGCTCCGGTCACCGGCAAGGGCCGCGATCGCCTTCTCGCCGCGCTCGGCCATCACGTCGGCGGCCCTCAAAAAGATCGCGCGCCGCTCGAACGCCCCCATTTTGGACCAGGTGTCGAACGCGGCCTCGGCCGCGTCGACCGCACGGGTCACGTCCTCCGGTGTGCCGGCAGCGACGCGTGCGTAGGTCTGCCCGTCCCACGGTGAGACGTCGTTGGTGAGCTTGCCTGAGCTCGCGGGGACGCTTTCCCCGCCGATGAGCAGGCCGCGCTCAACAACGCCGCCGCGTTGGAGTGCGTCGGACACGACGGTGCCTTGACCGGCGATCTGGATGTCGGCGACGCTCGAGACCTCAGGCATGACAATCTCCGTTGTAAAGGTGACCGCAGCCGCGTTCGGCGTCACCATCTAGGCGGCGACATCGTGCGAGTGCCCTGGCGTGGCTTGAATCCAGGAAACCCATAGTTCGCTCCGAGCGGTTGCGCGACGCCGGGTCGATTCGAGGACACGTCATCAGGATGACGACCGAGCCGGGCGATGACTGTGGGTTTCCTAGTGCACTGACGCACAATAACCTTGACGGTTAGGCGGCCAGGCAGGATGATGTGGGCATGGCCAATCGTCCCGCCCCACCGTTGCCGCTGTCGCCCGCTCAGGAGCAGGAGTTGCTCACCTGGTCGCGCTCGCGGGTGGTGCCGCAGCGGCAAGTCCTCCGAGCGCGGATCGTGCTTCGCGCTGCCGCGGGTGCAGCCAACCAGGCAATCGCCACCGAACTGAGATGCTCCAAGCCCACGGTGCTGCACTGGCGCGCTCGCTTCGCCGCAGCCGGACTGGACGGCTTGGTGGAAGCGCCTGGCCGCGGACGGCGCCCGAGCCACGACCAGCGGACCGTCGATCGGGTGCTCAGCATCACCCTGGGCAAACCGCCGAAGGGCATGACGCACTGGAGCAGCCGGCTGGTGGCCGCCGAGGCTGGGGTGAGCTTCAGCACGGTGCAGCGCATCTGGCGCGAGCACCGCCTGCAGCCACACCGGACGCGCAGCTTCAAGTTCAGCACCGACCCGGAGCTGGTGGAGAAGGTCAGCGACGTCATCGGGCTCTACTTGCATCCACCCGAGAAAGCACTGGTCCTCAGCGTCGACGAGAAGTCGCAGATCCAGGCCTTGGACCGTACCCAGCCGCTGCTGCCCATGCGTCGCGGGCAGGTGGAGCGGCACACCCACGACTACGTGCGGCACGGCACCACCACCCTCTTTGCCGCCCTGGACGTGGCCACGGGTCAGGTCACTGGCCGCAGCTATGCCCGGCACCGCCACCAAGAGTTCCTGCGCTTTCTCAAGGTCATCGCCGCCACCCATCGGCGCGGCCAGATCCACTTGATCCTCGACAACTACCACACCCACAAACATCCGGTCGTCAAGGAGTGGTTGGCCCACCATCCGCGCTTCCACCTGCACTTCACCCCGACGAGCGCCAGCTGGCTCAACCAGGTGGAAGGGTGGTTCTCGCTCCTACAACGACGGGCCATCCGCCGCGGCGTGTTCCGAAGTGTCTCGGTGCTACGCGCTGCGATTCAGCGATTCCTGGATGCCTGGAATGAACACGCCCATCCCTTCGTCTGGACCAAAACCGCCGACCAGATTCTGGCCAAAGCGAACCGTCAACCTATTTCTGCGTCGGCGCACTGGCGTCTGATGGCGTCGTGCGTTCTCATCGCGACGCACTCAAGCAAAGGATCGGGTAGGGAGCGGGGTTACCCGACCCTCCCACACCACCGGACGCGCGGTGGCGTCTCGCTCGCTCACACGCCCGGCTCGCAGGCCGAATTTGGACCGCCGGATAGAATCGCCTCAAGCATGGCTGCGGTGAGCGGTGACGTTCGCGGCGCGCCCGCGCGCGGACGGGCCGCCGGGTTCAGCGATTGGCCGCCTGGCGCCGCAGGGCGCCGGCGCGATCTGGTCGACGCGTTCGTGGGCACCTTCGAGTCCTGGGGGTACAGCCTCCTGGGGACGCCGCTGGTCGAGCCCCTGGACACGGTGGCCGCCGGCGTGGGCGCCGACGCGCAGTCGCGACTGTTCCGGTTCATGGACGCCGACGGCAGCATGCTGGCGCTGGTCGGCGAGCGCACGGTCAGCGTGGCCCGGGTGGTCGCGACCCAGCTGCAGCGAGCCCCGCGGCCGCTTCGGCTCTGCTACGCGGGGCCGGTGCTGCGGCACACCGCGCTGCTGAACGGCCGCCGTCGCGAGTCCATGCAGGCAGGGTGCGAGCTGGTCGGGCACGCGGGGCTGGCCGCCGACGCAGAGTGCATCGCCCTGGCCGCTGCGGCCTTGATCCGCGGCGGGTTCCCGGGCGTGCAGATCGATGTCGGCCACGCCGACTTCATCGCCGCCGTGCTCGATTCGGCGGCCCTCGAGCCGGCCGCCCGTCGCGACGTGCTCGACGCCCTGGCGCGGCGCGACCTCGTGGCGGTGGAGGCTGCGCTGGCGAAGACGGAGGTGGGCGAGGCGGAGCGGCGGCTCCTGCTCGCGTTCCCCGCGCTCCGGGGCGGCCGCGATCTGCTCGACACCGCAGCCGTCGATCTCCCCCACGAGCGGCCCCGGGCGGTGCTGGAGCAGCTGGCGCGCCTCTGGGACCTGCTCGAGGCGCACGGCGTCACCGAGTTCGTGCACCTCGACCTCGGCGCGGTGCGCGACTGGGACTACTACACCGGGCCCACCTTCGAGGTGTTCAGCCTCGACTCCGGGTTCCCCCTGGGCACCGGCGGGCGCTACGACGGCCTGCTGGGCCGCTTCGGCGCGCCGCTGCCCGCGACCGGTTTCGTGCTCCACGTCGACCGCTGCCATGACACGCTGGAGCGGCGCGAGGCGGGAGCCACCCGGGCGCCCCTGCGCATCGCCTGGGCGGACGGAGCCCACGGCACAGCACTGCAGCTTGCCCAGCGGCTCC
>DASUWI010000125.1:0-9007 GCA_036378495.1 Candidatus Dormiibacterota bacterium | reverse complement strand
AGCCGGTTTCGCCGCCCGGACAGTGGAATCGCCTCGAGTACCGCCCCCTCGAGGGCTTCGTGCTCGCGATCACACCGTTCAACTTCACCTCGATCGCCGGCAACCTGCCCACCGCGCCCGCGTTGCTCGGCAACACAGTGGTCTGGAAGCCGGCGTCCACGCAGCTGCTCGCCGCCGAGGTGATCATGCAGGTGCTCGAGGCGGCGGGCCTGCCACCGGGCGTGATCAACATGGTGGCCGCCCCCGGGGCGGCGGTGTCGCAGGCGGCGCTCACGCATCCCGCCTTGGCCGGCGTCCACTTCACCGGCTCCACCGCCACCTTCCGGCACCTGTGGTCCACCGTTGCTGCCAATCTCGACAGCTACAGGACGTACCCGCGGCTCGTCGGCGAGACCGGCGGCAAGGACTTCGTGCTGGCGCACCCGTCGGCCTCCGCTGACGCGCTCCTGGTCGGCCTGCTGCGCGGCGCATTCGAGTACCAGGGACAGAAGTGCTCCGCAGCGTCGCGCGCGTACGTGCCGCGGTCGCTGTGGCAGCGCCTGCGCCGGCCCCTGGCCGAAGCCACCGAGTCGATCCGCGTCGGCGACGTCGCGGACTTCAGCACCTTCATGGGCGCAGTGATCGACGAGGCGAGCTACCGCAACCTCACCGACGCGATCGGCACAGCCCGCGGCGATCCGCACCTCGAGCTCGTCGCCGGCGGCGAGGCCGACAGCAGCGCCGGCTGGTACGTGCATCCCACGATCTACGCGACCGACGATCCCCGCCACGAGCTGATGCAGCGCGAGCTGTTCGGCCCGATTCTCACGGTGTACCCGTACGAGGACGCGCAGTGGGACTCGGTGCTCGACCTCGTCGACGGCACCTCGCCGTACGCGCTGACCGGTGCCGTGTTCGCCGAGGACCGCCGCGCCATCGACGAGGCGGCGGCGCGCCTGCGCCACGCGGCGGGGAACTTCTACGTCAACGACAAGCCCACCGGCGCGGTGGTGGGCCAGCAGCCGTTCGGCGGCGCCAGGCTCTCCGGCACCAACGACAAGGCGGGCTCGGCGCTCAACCTGGTGCGCTGGGTCTCCGCCCGCGCGATCAAGGAGACGTTCGTCCCGCCCACCGACTGGCGCTACCCCCACCAGCAGCTGGACTGAGCCCGCATCCCGCGCCCGGCGGGGGTCGGTGTAAATACCCCTGCCCCCTATGAGCATGTATACTGGCGGCCATGGCCGCAGCGAGCACGGCGCCGTCCGCCATCGAGCTCCACGTGGAGGGCATGACGTGCGCCTCGTGCGTGCGCCGGGTGGAGCGGGCGCTCGGCAAGGTGGAGGGCGTCGTGAGCGCCAGCGTCAACCTGGCCACCGAGACGGCCGAGGTTGGCCTCGGTGCGCCACTCGAGGAGGCGGCCCTGGTCGCCGCCGTGGAGCGCGCCGGGTACGGCGCCGAGATCATGTCCGCCCATCGCACCGCGGCCGAGGAGGCTGCGGAGCGACGCGCGCGGCGGCACCAGGCGATTCGCGCCCGCCTGCTGCAGATCGCCGTCGGGGCCGTGCTCAGCGGTGGCGTCCTCGTGGCCGCGTACGCGTTCCCGAAGCCGGCGTGGTCGCCATACATCCAGTTCGCGCTGGCACTCCCGGTGTGGGTGTGGGTCGGCTCCGTCTTCCACCGCGGGGCGCTGAAGGCCCTGCGTCACGGCTCGGCGAACATGGACACGCTGGTGTCGCTGGGCTCGTCGGTGGCATTCGTCTACTCGGTGGTGGCGATGTTCGCCCTGCGCGGCGAGGCCCTCTACTTCGATGTCGCCGCGCTGATCGTGACGCTCATCGCCGTCGGCAAGTTCCTCGAGCTGGCCGCGCGCGGCCGCGCCGGCGACGCCATCGAGGCCCTGGCCGGTCTGCAGCCGCGCACCGCCCATCTGCTCGGCCGCGGCGCCGCCGCCGAGCACTGGCGCGACGCCACGCCGGTCGACGTCGGCGTCGAGACGCTCCGCCTCGGCGACGTCGTGCTTGTTCGCCCCGGCGAACGCCTGCCCACCGATGCCGTGGTGCTCGACGGCGCCGGAGCCGTCGACGAATCGATGCTCACCGGTGAGAGCCTCCCCGTCGCCAAGCGCCCCGGTGACGACGTGGTCGGCGCAACCGTGAACACCACTGTCCCGCTCGTGGTCCGCGTGACGCAGGTGGGCGCCGGCACGGTGCTGGCGCAGATCCTCAAGCTGGTGGAGCGGGCGCAGACGGAGAAGGCGCCGATGCAACGGCTGGCCGATCGCGTCTCCGGCGTCTTCGTCCCGACGATCCTGATCGTCGCCGTCGCCACCTTCGCCGGGTGGATGCTGACGGGCCACGGCTTCGTCGCGGCAATGATTCCCGCGGTGGCGGTGCTCGTGATCGCCTGCCCGTGCGCGCTGGGACTGGCCACACCGGTCGCCATCATGGTGGGCACCGGACGCGGCGCTGAGATGGGGCTGCTCATCCAGGGTGGCGAGGCGCTGGAACGCATCCGTGCGCTGCGCGCCATCGTGTTCGACAAGACCGGAACGCTGACGCTCGGGGCCCCGCAGGTCGTCAGCGTCACGCCGGTGGGGGGATCGGATGCGTCGGCGGCGTTGCGGCGTGCGGCGGCGGTGGAGCAGTCGTCGGAACATCCGCTGGCACGTGCCGTGGTTTCGGCGGCCTCGGTGCCGATGCCGCAGGCGGCAAACGTCGAATCCATTCCCGGTGGCGGGGTGACGGGACGCGTCGAGGGCGCGTTCGTCGCCGTCGGCGCACTGCGCTGGCTCGGCGAGATCGGCGTCGATGTGGCGGTGGGCGCCGGCGCGGCGAGCGATGCTGCGGCGCAGGCCCAGACGCCGTTCGGCGTTGCCGTCGACGGACGCCTTGACGCCGTCATCGCCGTGGCCGACCCGGTGCGCGCCGACAGTGCGGCGGGCGTCGCGCGCCTTCGCGCGCTCGGCCTGCACGTCGTGCTGGCCACTGGCGATGTCCCGGCCACAGCGGACGCCGTCGCGCAGCGGGTCGGCATCGACGATGTCAGAGCACAGCTGCGGCCGGCGGACAAGGCCGGGCTCGTCGCCGAGCTGCGCGCGGCATACGGTCCGGTGGCCATGGTGGGCGACGGCATCAACGACGCGCCGGCGCTGGCGCGCGCCGACGTCGGCATCGCCATGGCCAGCGGCACGGGCGTGGCGATGGCGACTGCGGATATCACCCTCGTCCACGGCGACATCGATGCGGTCGGTGCTGCCATCGCCCTGTCGCGGGCAACGCTGCGCACCATCCGCCAGAACCTCGCCTGGGCGTTCGGTTACAACCTCGTGCTCGTCCCACTGGCGGTGCTCAACATCGTGCCCCCCGTCGCGGCCGCCCTGGCCATGGCGGTGAGCTCCGTCAGCGTCTGCCTCAACGCACTGCGGCTGCGCCGCTTCACCCGCCCAGCCCAGCTTGCGTCGCCGCGCGACGCAACCACCGTTTCGGAGATCGCCGCGGCAGCGTAGCCGGCCGTGGCACCACGCATCGACTGAGGAGTCCCACCGTGTCGGAGATCACGTTGACCGCACCTGACATCAGCTGCGACCACTGCAAGCGCACGATCGAGACCGAGCTGGCCGGGCTCGACGGTATCCAGCGCGTTGAGGTGCAACCACCCGCAAAGAGCGTGCACGTCGTCTTCGATGGCGGCGTCATCGACGAACCGTCGATCGCAGCAAAGCTCGACGACATCGGGTACCCGGTCGCCTGAGATCATGGCTGCGACGAAACCGGGGTACAGCGAGGACAAGGCCGCGCTGCAGGCGCGGCTGGCCCGCATCGAGGGCCAGGTGCGGGGCATTCAGCGGATGCTCGACGAGGATCGCTACTGCATCGATGTGCTCACCCAGCTCACGGCCATCAAGGCCGCGATCGACAAGGTCGCGCTGGCGCTGCTGGACGACCACGTCGGCCACTGCGTCGTCGACGCCGCCCGGCGCGGCAGCGGTGAGGAGAAGGTCAAGGAGCTGACCGCCGCCATCGGCCGCTATCTCGGCTGACGCCGGACTGAGCCGGCGGCCCACGCCGGGCCGCCGGCTCAGCTGCTCAGTCAGCCTCCAGGATTCGTGTCTCCCGCGGCGGAGTTCGACGTTCCAGCGCCGAGGCCGTTCTGCGCCGCCGGCATGGTCGAGCCGGCGCCCTTGACGCTCTTCCAGATCGCCTGGTTGAGCACCGCGGAGTTCAGCTCATCCGCCTCTGTCGGCGATTGCACCGACTGCTGCGAGAGCGGCGCAGCCGCCGGGTTGGGTGTCGACCCCGCGTCGGCCGGCGTCGTCGCCGAGTACGCCGCGAAGTTCGGCTTGTTGGTGAACGACGCACCCATCGGAGTGGCGAACGTGTCGAACTGTGTCAGCGGATGGATCCCCACGATGTCCTCGATCGTGCGGAGCATCGAGACGGTCGAGTAGAAGGTCGAGTCGACCCTGCCCGTCTGCGTGTACGGGCTAATCAGCATCGACGTCGTGCGGTGGGCGTCGACGTGGTCGGGCCCGTTCTGGGCGTCGTCCTCGGTCACGAAGATGGCGGTGCTCGCCCAGTACTTCGAGTGCGACACCGCGTCGACCAGCTGGCCCAGCGCCAGGTCGTTGTCGGCCACGTACTCCTTCGGCGTCGGCTTGCCGGGGGACGTGCCGTTGGTGTGGTCGTTGGGCAGGCGGACGAACTCCACGGAGGGCAGGTTGCCGTTGGTGACGTACTGGTTGAACTCGTTCTTCCAGACGTCGATGCGCGGCTGCGCCGGGCATTCGGGGCCCATGCTGCTGAAGGTGCCGGGGGCGTCCGGGCAGTTGAGGTCGAAGCCGATGTACGAGTGATCGGTGTTGCTGTTCAGCACCGGGTCCCCGGCGACGAACTGCCCGCTGCTGTTGCGGCCGACGTAGAAGCCGTAGTTGCGGAACGAGATGTTCGAGTCATGGAGCCGGTCCCAGATGTACGCGTCCGCAGGGTCGACGTTGGGCGCGACCGCGGGATCGTTGCTCTCCGACGGGTAGGGCCCGTTGCGCCCCGAGTAGTTGGCCGGGTACTCGCTCTCCGAGTATGGGTTGGAGTTGGCCGCAACATCCCAGTTCCAGCCCTGGGCGCTGACCTCGGCGTCGGCGTAGAAGTTGTCGAGTGTCGTGAAGTTGCGTTCCAGGTTACGGCTGTTCGGCGCCGCGTCATCACCGAAGAGGTTGAGCGACGGGTCACCATTGCCCTTGCCCAGCGAGCCGAACTCCTGATCGTAGGTGCGGTTCTCGCGCACCACGTAGATCACGTGCTGGATGGGCTGTGTCATCGCCGCGTTGGTGTGGGACGTGTTGAAGCCGTCGTTGGCAGCGACCGTGACGGTGTCCGTCGCCAGGGCCGTCTGGCTCAGGGGCAGCCCGATCGTCGACAGCGTGCCCAGCTGCATCGACGCGTCGTACTGGGCCGGGCTCTGCGACGACGCTTCGGGATCGGGGAAGCCGGGGCCGTCGTTGGGACCGGCGCCGAGCCCCTTGCCATTGGTCACGTAGAGCGTGCTGTCGGTGGCGACAACCGACGTCGGGTACCACCCGGTCGGGACGAGCCCGCGGATCTTGCCGTGGCCGACGTCGATGACCGCGACGTCGTTGTTGCCCGAGTTGGCGACGTACAGCGTGGTGCCGTCGGGCGAGAGCGTCAATCCCATGGGGTTGGTGCCCACGTTGGCGTGCGCGTACGGCGCGAGGTTGACGGTGTTGACCAGGGAATCCGTGTGCGTGTCGATCACGCTCACCTGGTCGCTGTCGCCGTCGGCGACGTAGAGGCGGCCGCTCGCCGCGTCCAGCGTCTCCGAGTTGGGGTGCGTGCCCACGGTGATGTCCTGCTGCACCACCGGAGTGGCGCCGCCGAGATCGACAACCGACACGGTGTTGCCGCCCTGGTTGGTGACGAACGCCGTCTTGCCGTCGGGGCTCAGCGCCACGCCGAGCGGCGCGTGGCCGACGGGCACGGTGCTGACGGCGCTGCCGTCCACCGGCACCACGCTCACCGCGTCCGCCAGGTGGTCGGCGACCACCAGCTTGCTGCCGTCAGGGGTCACCTGCAGGCCGGCGGGGAACGAGTTGATCGATTGGCCCGAGGGATTCTTCGTGGGCAGCGCGAGGGGCGTGCTCTCGGTGAGCTGATGGCTGCTCACGGTGTACGTGTGGACGATCTCGCTGCCGCCGCCGCTGGCGTACGCGTGGGTCCCGTCAGGGCTGAAGGCGAGCCCGTAGAAGACCGCCTGCGGCGATGTGTACTGGATCGTCTGCGTCACCTTCGAGGTGGCGGGATCGATCACCTGCACCCCCTGGTCGTACGGCGTCCCGGCGGCGAGGCCCTGGCCGTCGTCGCTCGCCAGCAGCATGCTGCCGTCCGGCGAGAGCTTCAGGGCCAGTGGCAGGTCCTGGAGCGTGGTCTGACTGCCCGCCGGCGTCACCCGGTACCCCACCGGGGTGACAGCCGTGCCGTCGCCTTGGGGCCCGGCACCCTGCGTCGCGGCCACGACCACGATCGCGCCGCACAGGCCAGTTGCCACGCCACCGGTGCCCGCGACCCGGCGCCAGCGGCGGATGCGTTGTCCCTTCCTCCCAGTCGAGCGCGTACGGACGTCGTGTGGCACATCGACCACGGCAAACCCTCCACGTGCGCGTCGGCCACGCCGGCCCTGGGGACCGGCGGATGCCTGCTCGGCAACGTCTCCCCAAGCTAGGAAGAGGGGGATGAAGCCCGGGCTAAGAAACCCTCAAGAATCTGCCGGGACGGTCAGACGCGCCAGGTGGTGCAGGCGCGGCGCGGGCGGCGGCGGCACGAGCACGAGGTGGCGCGGCGCGGCAGCGACCGCGATGCACCCTCGGGATCCTCGGCGGCCAGGCTCACCAGGGCCTCGAACCGATTGACGTCGATGATGCCCTTCTCGAGTGCGCGGAGCGCCCAGGACGGCGGGGTGCGGAAGCCCCAGACGTCGTGGGTCGTGGTGTCAGCCATCCAGGGTCATCATAAGAGCCCTGGCGTCACCGCCGTCTAGAGCCCGGACCGCTCGTCGGCCCCTTCGAGCAGGTCCTTGACCGTCCGCACGAACCGGGTGGCCTGGAGGCCGTCGTTGATACGGTGGT
Source organism: Candidatus Dormiibacterota bacterium (assembly GCA_036378495.1). Lineage (GTDB taxonomy): Bacteria > Chloroflexota > Dormibacteria > Aeolococcales > Aeolococcaceae > JAFALX01. The sequence goes on along the minus strand of DASUWI010000125.1, from coordinate 1,893 downwards.
CGAACGACATGCCCAGGTTCATGATCGGGCGGATCGCGATGTGGTCGCCCTCGACCACCACCGGCCGCTTCACCACCAGGTCCATGGTCATGATCGCGGCCTGGGGCTGGTTGATGATCGCCTCGGTCAGCACGGCGCCGAGGGCGCCCGTGTTGTTGAGGGTGAAGGTGCCGCCCTGGATCTCGTCGAGCTTGAGGTGGTTGCCCCGGGCGCGCTCCCCCAGCTCCGCCATCGTGGTCGCCAGCCCGCTGAGGCTGAGCCGGTCGGCGTTGCGCACCACGGGGACGACGAGGTTGTCCTCGAGGGCGACGGCGATCCCCAGGTTGATGTCGTGCTTCAGCACGACGCCCTCGTCGCTCCAGGTGGCGTTGAGCGTGGGATGGCGGCGCAGCGCCTCGCAGACCGCGCGCGCGACGAAGGGCAGGAACGTCAGGTTGACGTCGTAGCGGCGTTTGAACTCGGCCTTCTCGCGCTCGCGAATACGCGACACCGCCGACATGTCCACCTCCACCAGCACGAAGGCGTGCGGCGAGGTGTGAACGCTGCGCACCATGTGCTCGGCGATGGTCCGCCGCACGCCGGACATCGGCACGACCGTGTCCCCTTCGCCGGCGAACGACGGGGCGGGCGCGACAGGAGCGCCCGCGGCCGGCGCCGTCGAAGGTGCGGGTGATGCGGGTGCCGCGGGGACGGCGCCGGAGGCGGACACGCGCGAAGGCGGCATGGCCAGGGGAGACGCCGCAGCGGGTGCCTCCGGCGGCGCTGCGCCACCCGCGTCCCGGCGCTGCACGTACTCGAGCACGTCCTTCTTGGTGACGCGCCCTCCGATGCCACTGCCCTGTATCTGGCTGACGTCGACGTCGTGCTCGCGCACGAGCATGCGCACCGCCGGAGTCATGTGGATCGCGGGCGCCGTGGCCCCGCCGTTGGAGGCTGCGGCTGCGACCGGATGCGGGACCGGTGCTGCCTCCGGTTGGGGCGACGGAGCCGGAGGAGATGCCTGCGCAGGCGGCGTGGCCGGGGGAGGCGCCGGAGCAGGTGTCGCCGGTGTCGCCGCGGCAGCGGGTGCTGCCGCTGCCGCGACCTCTGTCTCGATGGAGCAGATCGGCCGCCCCACCGCGACCACCTCGCCCTCGGCGGCGATCAGCTCACCCATCACCCCGTCAGCGGGGGACGGGATCTCCGCGTTGACCTTGTCGGTGATCACCTCGGCGATCGACTCGTATTTGGCCACCGGGTCGCCGGGCTGCTTGAGCCACTTCGCGATCGTGCCCTCGGTCACGCTCTCCCCCAGCTGCGGCATCGTGACGGTCAGTGCCATGGCGGCATTCGCATCCTCGTCTGAAACGTGGGTCAGTAGGCGGCCAGGGTGCGCAGCGCGCTCTCCACCTTGTCCGTGGTGAGCACGTAGAAACGTTCGAGCGGTGGTGAGTATGGCATCGCCGGGATCTCAGGGCCGCCGATGCGCACGACGGGAGCGTCGAGGTACTCGAAGCAGTCCTCGGCCACGATCGCGGCGACCTCGGACGCGATGCTCACGGCGAGGTTCGCCTCCTGCGCCACCAGCACCTTGCCGCACTTCCTGGCGCTGGCGACGATGGCCGCACGGTCCAGCGGGCGCAGCGAGCGGAGGTCGACGATCTCGCACTCGAAGCCGTCGTGCTGCAGGCGCTCGGCCGCCTCCATCGCCGTGTGCACCATCATCCCGTACGTGAGGATGGCGATGTCCTCGCCCTCGCGCGCGACTCGCGCGCGATCCAGCGACACGACGTACTCGCCGTCAGGCACCTCCCCCTTGATCGCGCGGTACGCGCGCTTGTGCTCGAAGTAGAGCACGGGATCGGGGTCGCGCACCGCCGCGACGATCATGCCCTTGGCGTCGTACGGCGTGCT
>DASUWI010000124.1:0-13896 GCA_036378495.1 Candidatus Dormiibacterota bacterium | reverse complement strand
GTCACAGATCCCAATCCCGAGGACAAGTACCAGGCACTCGAGAAGTACGGCCGTGACCTCACCGACGCTGCCCGGCGGGGCAAGCTCGATCCCGTCATCGGTCGCGACGACGAGGTGCGCCGCGTCAGTCAGGTGCTGTCGCGCCGCACCAAGAACAACCCCGTGCTCAGCGGCGAGCCGGGTGTGGGCAAGACCGCGATCGTCGAAGGCCTGGCGCAGCGCATCGCCAGCGGCGACGTGCCCGAGGGATTGAAGGACAAGCGCGTGGTGGCGCTCGACCTCGGCGCAATGGTGGCCGGCTCGAAGTACCGCGGTGAGTTCGAGGACCGGCTCAAGGCCGTCTTGAAGGAGGTCACCGGCTCCAACGGCCAGGTCGTCCTGTTCATCGACGAGCTGCACACGCTGGTCGGCGCCGGCGCCGCCGAGGGCGCGATGGACGCGGGCAACATGCTCAAGCCGGCGCTTTCGCGCGGCGAGCTGCGCACCATCGGCGCCACAACGCTCGACGAGTACCGCAAGCGCATCGAGAAGGATGCGGCCCTGGAGCGCCGCTTCCAGCCGGTGCTCGTGAATCCGCCGTCGGTGGAGGACACGATCAGCATCCTTCGCGGGCTGAAAGAACGCTACGAGGTGCACCACGGGGTTCGCATCACCGACTCCGCGATCGTCGCCGCCGCGGTGCTCAGCGACCGCTACATCACAGACAGGTTCCTTCCGGACAAGGCAATCGACCTCATGGACGAAGCCGCCTCGCGGCTGCGCATCGAGATCGACTCGCTTCCCACGGAGCTCGACGTCGTGGAGCGCGAGATCCGCCAGCTCGAGATCGAGCGCGAGGCGCTGAAGAAGGAGACGGACTCCGCCTCGCGGGACCGGCTCACTGCGCTGGAGAAGGAGCTCGCCGATCTGCAGGAGAAAGCGAAGGGCCTGCGCAGCCGCTGGGAGCAGGAGAAGAGCGCGATCACCGCGATCCAGGAGATCAAGGAACGCATAGAGCAGGTGAAGCACGAGGCCGAGCGTGCCGAGCGAGCGGCCGACTTCCAGCGCGCCGCCGAGCTCAAGTACGGCCAGCTGATCGAGCTGGAGCGAGGCCTCGAGCAGGAGCAGGCGCGTCTTGTCGAGCTGCAGGGCGACCGTCCGTTGCTCAAGGAAGAGGTCACCGAGGAGGACATCGCGCGGGTCGTCTCCACCTGGACCGGCATCCCCGTCAGCAAGATGCTCGAGGGAGAGATGCAGAAGCTGCTGCGCATGGAACACGACCTGCACGGCCGCGTCGTCGGCCAGGACGACGCCATCACGGCGGTGGCGAACGCGGTGCGCCGCGCGCGCGCGGGGCTGTCGGATCCCAACCGCCCGATCGGGTCGTTCATCTTCCTGGGACCCACCGGTGTGGGCAAGACCGAGCTGGCACGTGCACTTGCCGAGCTCCTCTTCGACGATGAGCGAGCGATGGTGCGCATCGACATGAGCGAGTACATGGAGAAGTACTCGGTCTCCCGGCTCATCGGCGCGCCGCCGGGCTATGTCGGGTACGAGGAGGGCGGCCAGCTCACCGAGGCGGTGCGGCGCCGTCCCTACAGCGTGCTGCTGCTCGACGAGATCGAGAAGGCGCACGGCGATGTGTTCAATGTGCTGCTGCAGCTGCTCGACGAGGGGCGCCTCACCGACGGCCAGGGCCGCACGGTCGACTTCCGCAACACCGTGATCATCATGACCAGCAACCTGGGCTCGCACCTGATCGCCGAGGTGCCGCACAACGCGGCGCCCGCGGTCTGGGACACGGTGCGCGACACGGTGCTCACCGAGCTGCGGCAGCACTTCCGCCCCGAGTTCCTCAACCGCGTTGACGACATCATCCTGTTCTCGCGGCTCGACCGCCAGCAGCTGCGGCAGATCGTGGCGATCCAGCTGCGCGGCCTGTCACTGCGGCTCGAGGGCCGCAAGCTTTCCCTGAATGTCGAAGACTCGGCGCTCGACCTGCTGGCCCGCGAGGGCTACGACCCCACGTACGGCGCACGCCCGCTGAAGCGCCTGATCCAGCGCCGCCTCGAGGACCCCATCGCGATGGCGATCCTCGAGGGCCGCTTCCGCGAGAGCGACGTCATCGACGTGCGCGGCGACGGCGACAAGCTGGTGATCGGCGGCGGCAGCGGCGAGCCCGCTCCCGTCGCAGCAGAGACGATCGAAGTCTGACCGCGGCGCGCGGCGGCGATCGTACACTCGCCTCGGTGCGCGCATGGAATCGCATTTGAGGGCCTGGGCGGTCGCGCCCATCGCCGCCGCGGTCACCGCCTTCGGCTTGGTCGCGTGCGGCGGTGGCTCGTCGCCATCGCCAACGCCCACCGGCGCGCCCTCGCCAAGCGCCTCCGGCATCGTGCTGTCGGCGGCCACGCTGAGCACGGACGACTTCAGCAACGGCGCCACCGCGGACAGTCCCATCGACGTTCCCGACCTCACGCAGGTGAAGTGCACGCCCAACCAGGCCACCGGCATGCAGCAGCAGTTCAAGAGCGAGGTCACGGCGGCATCGGGTCGCGTGTATGGAAACGTCGTGACCGGATTCGACACCGCCGCCGATGCCAACACCTTCATGCAGCAGGCCTTCACCGCGACGCGGTCGTGCAGCGACGCCTCCAGCCAGCCGGTTCAGGACACCTTCGGCATGTACTCTTTCTACTACACCATCCACGGGAGCCCCACCGACCTGACCATCGAGGCGGTGCAGCTCGACAAGTACGTCAGCGTGGTCATCCAGTACCTGCCCTCGGGCACCCCGGGCGACCTGCAAAGCCTGCGCTCCCTGGTGCAGGCGTCGGTCAACAAGCTGCAGAACGTCAACTCCTGAGCGCCGACCCCTCGTCTACCCTAGCCGCCGATGGCGGAGAGCACCCGGCCGGCACGCACCCCGAGCCCGCTGCTGCTGACGGTGGCGGCGCTGTTCGTGGCGGCGCTGATCACCTCGAACATCATCGCGGTGAAGGTCGCCGACATCGGACCGCTGGTGGTGCCGGCGGCGATCGTGATCTTTCCGCTCGCCTACCTCTTCGGCGACGTGCTCACGGAGGTCTGGGGATACAGCACGGCGCGGGCCGTGATCTGGACCGGGTTTCTGGCGAACATCCTGGTGGTGCTCTTCATCGCCGCGGCGATCGCGATCCCGGCGGACTCCCACTACCCCGACCAGGCCGCCTACGCGCGCGTCCTGGGACAGACGCCGCGTCTGGTGCTGGCCTCGCTCACCGCGTACCTGTGCGGTGAGTTCCTCAACGCGTTCGTGCTGGCGCGGCTGAAGGTGCTGACGCGTGGCCGCCTGCTGTGGACGCGCACCATCGGCTCCACGCTCATCGGTCAGGGCATCGACAGCGCAGTGTTCATCTCCATCGCGTTCGCAGGCACGCAGCCCTGGTCGCTGCTGCTGGTGATCATCCGCGACGTGTGGGCGGTGAAGGTGGCGTACGAGATCCTGGCGACACCGCTCACGTATGTCATCGTCACGGTGTTGAAGCGCTGGGAGCACGTCGATGCCTTCGACCGTGGCACCAACTTCGCCCCCCTCCCGATGACGGCAGTGGTGAACCGGCTCCGCGGAGCCACACGATGAGCGACGGCGAGGAGCTCTACGGCGCGCGCGCGATCCGTGAGGCTGCGCTGGAGAGCTTCGACAACCGCACGCCGGAGCGCGACTACACCATCCAGTTCACCATCCCCGAGTTCACCTGCCTGTGTCCGCGCTCCGGGTTTCCCGACTTCGCCACGCTGCACGTGCGCTACGTGCCCGGGCCCCGCTGCGTCGAGCTCAAGTCCCTCAAGCTGTACATCAACGGGTTCCGCGACCGTCACGTGTTCCACGAGGACGTGGTCAACGTGGTGCTGTCCGACCTGGTGGCGCTGCTTTCGCCGCGGTACTGCGAGGTGGTGGGCGACTTCAACGTCCGCGGCAACATCAAGACGGTGGTCAGCGCCGGCCATCGCGATCCTGCGTTCGCCGGTGAGCCCGACCCCTGGTGGCCTGTCAGCCGAGGCGAATCCGATGCGCCCCGGGGCTGACCAGCGGGTGCACGAGCGGGTTGTTGCCACCTCCCGCGCGCAAGCGCAGCCAGAGGGATTCCCCCTCGACGTCGAAGCGGTCTCCTGCCTCGGCGGCGAGCAGCGCTGCCACTGCGGGCTCGGCGGCGCCGGGGCCGCCGAGATCGGGTACGGGGATCTGCAGACCGAAAGGGCCGGCAAGTGCACGCATACGGCGGGTCCACGCTGCCGCGGGCACACGCTGCAGCGGCGAGCCGAGCGCACACGCGAGCAGCTGCGCCAGCGCGCTGATGCGGGAGCGCCGCGGCTCGGCGACGCCGTCAACGAGCGCCTGCTCGTGGGTGAGGCCGTCGACGACGTCGCGAGCCCGGTCCGCCACGTCGTCCGGGGGAACGGCGAGCCACACGAGCAGACCGGTGGATCGCGCCGCGAGGCTGCCCGCGCGCGCGATGCTGCCGGGCTCGCGCGTCGCTCCGGCCACGGCGTCGAGCACCTGCTGGTTGGCGAGCACCATGGTTCCCGGAAGCGCGCCGATCTCGTCGTCCCAGGACCTCGTGGCGCGCAGCACGCGCTGGTCGCGCACCGCGGCGAGCGGGAGCGCCAGCCGGGGCACATCGACCTCCAGCACGGCGGCCTGCCGGCCGTCATTGCCGGGCGCCGGCGGGTGGACCGTCCCCCCCATCGCATCAGCCGCGATGCGTGCAAACCCGAGTCCCCAGCGCCGCCGGTCCTCGCGGCGGCGTGCCGTCGTGACGCGAGCAGAGTGCTCGCCCCGCCAGTGGACGCCCAGGCCGCCGGTGGTCGCGCTGAGCTCGATGTCGTGTACATCCGCATGCCGCTCCGCGTTGACAGCAAACTGCACCAGGACCAGTGCGGCCGCCTCGCCGCCGCGCACGGCGTACCCCGCGCCCGCGGCCATGGTGACGTGAAGGCTGGTGCGCGCCTCGATCCCCGCACGCGCCAGCTCGAGCACATCGAGCGACTGCATCACATCGTCGTCTGCGACGCAGCGCCCGGCGACCAGTCGCAGCGACGACGCGAGCATGCGCACCTGCTGCGAGCGGCGCGGCTGCGCCTCCATCGCTGCGGAGTCGAGCTCGCACAGCAACCGGTCCAGCAGCGCCGTGCAGGCCGGCGCGGCAGGCTCGACGCAGACGACCAGGCGGTTGCGCCGCACCGGGTACGATGCCGAACCGACTCCGCCGCCCTGCCACTCCGGCGTGTGCGCGATCACGTCCCCGTCGCGCGCCATCAGCGCCGACGCAAGGGGGAGCGCGCGCAGGTCGCTCAGCGTCAGGTTCATGGCGCGTGCGACGGCTCCGGCGGCGGGTTGACGGCGAGCCGGTACTTGCGGTTGCCGCAGGACACGATCTTCACCATCGACTCGTGCCGCTGCAGCCAGTCGCCGAAACGGCGCACCGCCTTGGTGGCGGTGTCGGAGTGAAACGTGACGATCTCGGGGTGGTGCACGACGAGGCGCACCGCCTCGCGGTGATGGTGCTCGCCCTGAGTGGGCATGTGTACAACCGTGGTGCCGTCGTGCACGCGCAGGTCCCCCACCTGCTGGTCGAGCATGCGGTCGATGCGCTCCATCAGAGACTGCAGGCCGTCGCGCTTGTCGTGCAGCCAGGCTCGCGGATGCGCGCGATAGATGTCGCTGCGCACCCCGAAGGCGTCGATGTTCTGCGAGTACACGATCACCAGGCACTCCCAGAACTCCCGGGCGAGCCGCTCCAGCACCGCGCTGGACGTGCGGGAGAGGTCGGGCGCGTGGCGCAGGTCCCAGTCGATCACCGCGAGGACGGGGCGGCTGGACTCGCTGTTGTTCTCGAGCATCGACAGCGCGCGGGTGGCGCTGCGCGCCGCGAGTGGATAGAAGCGCTTGCGCGCGAAGTGCATACGGAGCTCCTCGAGGGTGGGTGCGTCGTCCTCCACCAGCAGTGCTTCGGGATTCGCCCTCATGGCACCGCCGGCGTGGCGACCAGCCGCACGGCGCCGCCGGTGCGGGCCGCCGTCCAGCCGCCCCCCTGCGCTCGGAGAACGGCCCTGGCGTCGCGGAACCTCGAGGCCGGCGCGATCACGCCCGCGGGATGCGCCGACAGCAGCGCCTGCAGCGGCGCGGAGCGAACCACACTGCCCCCGGGCAGCTCGACCCCCATCCCGGGAGCCAGACGCATGCCGCCGACCCTCGCGCCGAGCATGCGCCGCAGCTGCGCGACGAGATCGCCGAACGTGGACCACGACCGCAACCGGCATGACGCCGCCGCCGCTGCGGCGTGCACCAGGAAGAGGGTGAGCGGGCGCGACACCGCGAGCGCGTCGGGGCATCCACCGGCAGCGGACCACACCACCGCCCAGGGGAACGGCCGGCAGACACCCATCGCGACCTCCGCCTCGGCGGGCCGGGCGTCGAGCACCATCACCATCGCGCGCGGCAGCGCCTCGCGAACCGCGACCGCGATCTCACCGTCGTCGCCGACGACGACGACGGTACGCAGCGTGTCCGGTCGCATCGCAGGGAACGGCACGGGGACGCACATTGGCAGCCCACCCCCGAAGTGTCGAGGGGCGGCGCGGACAGGGGGCGGACAAACGCACCGGCCGAACGACGTGGAGGCGTGGCAGACTCGAAGAGATCATGGCCACCTCATCGCCAGCCGGCGCCGAGTCGCCGGCCGCGCCGGCCACGCGCCTCTGGCTGACCGAGCTGATCAAGGGCCAGCTCCTCGATCGCGCCGGCGAACGGCTCGGCCGCGTCGACGACGTGATCGTGCGGCTCGCCGAGGGCGGCCACCCGCCCGTCACGGGGCTCGTCGGCCGCATTGGCGGCCGGCAGCTGTTCGTGCCCCGCGACCGCATCGCGGGGATGGAGCCCGGCATCGTGCACCTCACGGGGGAGACGCTGAACCTGGCGCGCTTCGAACGGCGCCAGGGAGAGGTGCTGCTCCGCGAGGACGTGCTCGATCGCCGCATGATCCGCGTCTCAACCGGGCGGCTGATCAACGCGCACGACATCGAGCTGGTGCGCAACGGCGACTGGCAGGTGGCCGGCGTCGACGCCAGCTCCCGCAGCATGATCCGCCGCCTGCTCCCGCTGGGCATGCGCAGCCATCCGGACGAGCCGCGGACCTTCGTCGACTGGCAGGACGTCGAGCCGTTCGTGGGCCATGTGCCCACGTCGCGCCTGCTCATGCCGCTGCGCCGGCTGCGCACGCTGCATCCGGCGCAGATCGCCGACATCGTGGAGCAGGCGTCGCATGACGAGGGCGAGGAGATCATCTCGGCTGTGCATCAGGACCCCGAGCTCGAGGCCGAGGTGTTCGAGGAGATGGGCATCGAGCACCAGGTTGAGTTCCTGCGCGACCGCTCCGACGCCGAGGCGGCGGCCGTGCTCGCCGGCATGGAGGCGGATGACGCAGCAGACCTCATCACCGAGCTGCCGCAGGAACGCCGGATGCCGGTGCTCACGCTGCTCCCGCCGGCGAAGCAGGCGAAGGTGCGAGCGCTGCTGGGCTACAACGCCGACAGTGCCGGCGGGCTCATGACCACCGACTTCATCGCCGTCGGGCAGGACGCCACCGTGTCGGAGGCCATCGCCGCCGTGCGCCGCGCCGACGTACCGGAGCAGGTTGCGGCGGACGTGTTCATCACGGACGCCGAGCACCGGCTGACGGGGTCGGTGCCGCTGCTGACGCTGGTGCAGCACGGCGACGGGCAGCGTGTCACCGAGCTGATCGAGCCTGGCCGCACCGCCCTGCACCCCGACGACGACTTCTCCGATGTTGCCCTGGCAATGGCCGACTTCAATCTCGTGTGTGCCCCGGTTGTCGACGACGAGAACCGCCTGATCGGTGTGATCACCGTCGACGACGTGCTCGAGCAGATCCTGCCGGACGCGTGGCGGCGCCGGGCCGAGGCCGAGGGCGACTGAACCGTCTTGTGGAGGCCCCGGGTACAATTTGCAGCACAGGGCAGTGCGCGCGAATGAGCGTCGGGGGCATCACCTGACCCGCGGGTGATGAGGCCGGGGCCCGCCGGTCGTTCTCCGACGTGACGTGGCGCTGTGTGGCCGGGCGGTGCTGAGGTACCCATGGACGACGGCGAGAGTCCCCAGCCACGCCCGCGTGGAGGTGACGGCGCGGCCTTGACCTCCTAGGGCGTCTCGCCGCCTTTCCAAGGGCGGAGGTCCGGTTGCAGATCGACGAGAAGGCTCGAGGTCAGTCGCGCAGGGCGGAGGCTGCCGTCCTCGACGAGGCGCACCTCGGCGACATCCGCGGCGCCCTCGGCACGCTGAAGGAGCAGGAGCGCGGCACGCGGCGCACCTGGCGTCAGCGACTCCTCGCACTCGCGGTCATCATCGGACCCGGCCTCATCGTCATGGTGGGCGACAACGATGCAGGCGGCGTCGCCACCTACGCGCAGGCCGGGCAGAACTACGGCACCAGCCTGCTCTGGACGCTCGTGCTGCTCATCCCCGTGCTCATCGTGAACCAGGAGATGGTGGTGCGCCTGGGTGCGGTGACCGGCGTCGGCCACGGACGGCTGATCATCGAGCGATTCGGCAAATGGTGGGGCGCGTTCTCGGTCGGCGACCTGTTCCTACTCAACTTCCTCACGATCGTCACCGAGTTCATCGGCATCTCGCTCGGTGCCTCGTATTTCGGGATCTCGCCCTTCATCGCGGTGCCGCTGGCGGCGGCGCTGCTGATGCTGATCACCACGTCGGGCCGGTTCGAGGTGTGGGAGCGCTTCATGCTGCTCTTCGTCGTCGCCAACGCGTTGATCATCCCGCTGGCGGTGCTCTCGCACCCGGCGGCAGGGCAGGTGCTGCACGACTTCGTCGTACCCGGCATCAAGGGTGGCGTCAGCGGCACGGCGATCCTGCTGATCATCGCGATCGTCGGCACAACCGTTGCTCCGTGGCAGCTGTTCTTTCAGCAGTCCAACGTCATCGACAAGCGCATCACGCCGCGGTGGATTGCCTACGAACGCGCGGACACGGTCATCGGCGCGTTCGTCGTGATCGTCGGCGCCGCGGCGATCATGATCACGGCAGCGTTCGCCTTCCAGAACACCCCCGAGGTCGGCCACTTCACCGACGCCCGCGGCGTCGCCGAGGGCATCGCGCGGTACGTGAGCCATTCGGCCGGCGCGATCTTTGCCGTGATCCTGATCGACGCGTCCATCATCGGCGCCAGTGCGGTCACGCTGGCGACGTCGTACGCGTTCGGTGACGTGTTCCACCTGCACCACTCACTGCACCGTCCCTGGCGTGAGGCCAAGGTCTTCTACGGCAGCTACGCGGCCGTTGTGCTGGTTGCCGCGGGCATCGTGCTCATTCCCCACGCGCCGCTGGGCTTGATCACCACCGCCGTCCAGGCGCTCGCAGGGTTGCTGCTCCCCAGTGCCACCGTGTTCCTGCTCCTGCTCTGCAACGACCGCGCCGTGCTGGGCCCGTGGGTCAACAAGCCGTGGTTGAACGCGCTTGCCAGCCTCATCCTCGGCGTGTTGCTGATGCTCTCGCTGATCCTCGTCGTCACCACCATCTTCCCCTCCATCGACGTCGGGATCCTGGTCCTCGTGATCGCCGTCGGGCTCGTCGGCGGGTTGGCGACGCTGTTCGGCCTCAGCCTGCGATCGCGCCATGCGACTCCGGCTCCGCGCTTCAAGGGAGACAAGGAATCGTGGCGCATGCCTCCGCTGGCGCTGCTCTCGCGCCCCGTGTGGTCGCGGACCACGCGGTTCGCGATGATCGCGCTGAGCTCGTACCTCGGTCTCGCGGTGCTGCTGCTCCTGGTGAAGGCTGTGGAGCTGGCGACGGGGCATTAGTCCAGGGGCGCCAGCCGCCGCGATAGACTCCGCCTGAGCAGGAGGAGCGAGACACATGGCCACGACCCGCGGAGACGTCATCCCCACGCTGGAGTCGATGCCGCTGTTCCGCGGCCTCGCCAGAGGGGAGCTCGAGACCATCGTCGAGCAGTTCGACGATGCGACATACCTTGCCGGCCATGGCATCGTCACCGAGGGGATGGGGGGCCCGGAGTTCTTCATCATTCTCGACGGGCGCGCCGCCGTGATCATCGACGGTGAGACCGTGGCGACGCTCGGGCATGGCGACTTCTTCGGCGAGGTGGCCGCGCTCGACGGCGGGCCGCGCACCGCCAGCGTGAAGGCCGAGACGATGCTGCGGTGCGTCACGCTGCCCGCGGGCGGGCTGCGGCAGTTCCTCCTCGAGCATCCTGTGGTCGCGGTCAACCTCGTCCCTGAGATCGCGCGTCGCTTCCGCAACGCCACTGCACGCGGGAGGCGATAGACGCGCGGCCCGCGTCGCTACACCGCGCTCTCGAGCACCCCGACGATCCCGAACGGCGTGGTGCACGGGCGGCCCTGCGCATGACGGTACGTGGTGGCGCCGTCGGCGGCGATGACGGTGGCCGCCGACACGGTTCCGTAGACGTCGCCGTGGATGCACGCCGCGTCGAGGGGATCGCCGCTGGGTGAGTCGTGGCGGGAGAGCACGACGCGCATCCGCAGCTCCATCTCCTGCGCGCTCGTGGCCTGATTCATCGTCCGCATGACGTGCGCGTACAGCGCCGCGTCCTTGTCGCGCGTGCCGTCGTCGATGTCGCCGACCGTGAGGATGTGCACGCCGGGCTCGAGCACGGTGACCCGCGGCGGTGCGGTGTCGTCGACGCTTGCCGCGATCGCCACCGCCGGCGAGACGTAGAGCACGTTCACCGGGTTGTAGCGACCCGGGCCGAGGTCGCGGAGGTGGCCCGCAATGTCCGCCTCCGGCTGCATCAGGAGGTCGACGGGTATCTCACCGCGCGAGCGGCGCGAGGGATCGCGAGCCACCTCGTCGCTGCCCGCGCGGCGGTTGGTCACCGCGCACACGCGCGCGTCGGGTGCGACGGCCAGCCACGTGCCGCGGGCGGTCAGGTCACGCCCGCCGGCGATCGGCGGCAACGACGAGAGCAGCTCGGGCTCGGTGCCGTGCCGAGCCAGGAGCTCGTCGCGGTTGGCGGCAAGCACGAAGTCGGCGCCGTCGACGCACCGCCACGCCAGAAGAACCGTGCACACGGCTCGATCCTAGTGGGGGATGGGCTGCGCACCGCCGTGATGCAGGCCGATGACGTCGACGGGACCGTCCCCGCCACCGACGTCGTCGAGACCGTGTGCGATTGCCGCGGCGGTGACGGCGGCCGCGGTGCGAGATGCGGTCTCCACGTCGTCGCCGTGCGCGAGACGCGCGCACAGCGTCGCCGAGTGGGTGCAGCCGCTGCCATGCGTCGCGCGCGAGGTCACATGCGGCACATCGATGGCGATGTGGCGCTCGCCGTCGAAGAGATGGTCCGGGCCACTGCCGCTGGCGGTGATGACGACCGCATGTGCTCCCTGTTCCGCGATGCGCGTGGCGAGCTCCGTGAGCGTGCCGGCGCTGCCCGCCAGCCTCGCGGCCTCGTGGCGGTTGGGCGTGACCACCGCGGCCAGGGGCAGGAGCCGCCGGCGCAGCGCATCGACGGCGTCGTCGGACAGCAGCTCCGCACCACTGCTGGCGCACATCACCGGGTCGATCACCAGCGGCGGCAGCGTGCCCGCTCTATGCAGCGGCTCCAGCGCGGCGGCGACAGCCTCGACGCACGCGCGCGAGAGCAGAGCGCCTGTCTTGACGGCGTCGGCGCCGATGTCGCTCAGCACGGCATCGAGCTGCGCAGCGATGAGCCAGGGTGGCAGCTCATATGTCGCGGTGACGGTGCGCGTGTTCTGCGCGGTGACACCGACGACCACGGTGGCGCCGTGACACCCGGCGGCGGCGAACGCTCGGATGTCGGCCTGGATGCCCGCTCCGCCGCCGGAGTCGGACGTGGCGATGGACACGCAGCGGGGCGTGTGGTCGCGCGTCACCGCCTCATCGTACGGAGGCGGAGGCGGATCAGCGCGGCAGCGCCGGCGTCTGCGTGATGAGCGACTCGCGTGAGTCGCTGTCGAACACGAGGCAGCGCGTGCCCGCCTGGCGTTTGGCCAGGTAGACCGCCATGTCGGCGCGGCGGAGCAGCTCGTGCGAGTCCGGGAGGTCGTGAAAGTCGTCGACCACGGCGATGCCGACGCTGGCGCCGATCGTGATGGTGTCCCCATTGAGCGCGATCGCGCGCTGCAGTGTGTCGAGGATTCGACGGCCGACGACCTCTGCGTCAGCGCGGTCGCGCAGGCCGTCGAGCAGCACGCCCAGCTGGTCCGGACCGAGGCGGCCCACGATGTCGTAGCGGCGCAGGTGGCGCTGCATCCGCCTGGCGATGTCCGTCAGGACGCTCTGCCCGACGGACTCGCCGTAGGTGCCGCGGATGCCGAGGAAAGCGTCGAGGTCGATGAGCAGCAGTGCGATGGGACGCCGCGTCGTGGGCACGCGCAGCAGGGTCGTGGTGATCGATTCCTGGAACGAGGCCCGGTCGTGCACCGTGAGTGGACCGCTGCCGCGGCTGCGCCGTGTGCTGTCACCGTGGCGCCGCCGCTCGACCGGCGTCATCTCGCCGCGCGCCGCGGCCGCGCCGATGAACGAGCCTGCGGCAGCGAGATCCTCAAGGTCGCGGCGTGGCAGCGACGCCTGCTGCAGCACGAGGAGCCCCACGGTGTGGTCAGGCCCGCGCACGGGGATGACCGTGCACGCCTCCAGCGTTCTGTCGATGGCGAGGGCGCGCAGCGGGCCGTGCGTGGCCGCCTGCACCACGAAGCCGCACTGCTCGGTGGTGAGGTTGATGGCGTCGAGCTCGACCGCGCTCAGCTCGGCACGCGACCACTGCAGTCCGGCACCGGTGAGCACGTAGCGGACTGCCGCCGTGGCCGGCCCGACGACGAGCACGAGCTCGGTGCGGTCCGTGCCAAACGCGCTGCTGACAGCCCCCAACAGCTCGGCAATCCGGTCGTCGAGCGGCGGGGCGCGCTCGAGGATGTCACCGACCCGGTGCAGGAAGGTGGTCCGCTCGGCGCGGCGTCTGGCCGCGCGGGCGGAGTGCTGCACGGCGAGGAGCAGCATCGCCGGCGGCACGGCCGCTGCGGCGAGCCAGGGCCGCACTGCGGCGAGCGCGAGCACAATGAGGCCCAGGCAGGCGCTCGTGATCGTTCCGGCGAGTTGTGTCAGAAACTCGGCAAGCGCCGGGTCGCGGCGCAGCACACCCTGGTAGAGCGTCACGCTCGTCACCAGCGCCGCCGGAGCCAGCACGCCGCCGGCGACCGCCATCGCTGCGGCCAGCGCGAGGATGCTGCTGGGCGCGAGCGGGTCCGAGCTCGACGGGTGCGCCGCCATGAACACGACCAGCGCGACGCCGACGAAGAGGACGTCGAGCATGAGGTTGCCGTAGTCGCGAAACGGACGCAGGCCCCGCCGGGTCCAGTGCGCGAGCAGCCCGCCCACCGTGTAGCAGCCGAGCAGCACCCACGGGTCGACGACGAACAGCCCGAGCGCGACGGGAACCTCGGCGAGCGACACGGTGACGCGGCGTGGGGAGCCCAGCTCCACCACCAGCAGGCCGCAGAGATAGCAGGCGGCCAGCTCTGCCCACCACGGAATCGAGACAGCAGCGTTGGGCCGCGCCGAGGCATGGATCGGGCCCAGCCATAACGCTGCGCCGGCGAGTCCCATGAGGGTGGCGAACACGAAAAGGCGGTTCGCCCCGGAGAGGGAGACGGTGGGTGCCGCTTCTGGAGCGCTCGACGCGCTTGGCATGTTCGGAATCGTGCCGAGGGACGGCGCGGCGACCGGCGCACGTCCGCGGCCCGCAACCTTGCCGTGCGCTCCGCGCGACAACCATGTGGTGTTTCATCAACAGGCGCCCGCCGTCCCGGTCGTCCGCGAGCGGTCCGCGAGGCGCCGGT
>DASUWI010000123.1:0-19305 GCA_036378495.1 Candidatus Dormiibacterota bacterium | reverse complement strand
CGCGATCGTCCCCTCGGTGACGCTCTCACCCAGCTGGGGCATGTTCACCGTCAGTGCCATGGCGCGCTCTTCGTCCTCGTCTGCAACGTGATCAGGTCAGCACTCAGTAGGCGGCCAGCGACCGCAGTGCGGCCTCGACCTTGTCTGGATTCTGCAGGTAGAAGCGCTCCAGCGGGGGCGAATACGGCATCGCCGGTATCTCGGGGCCGCCGAGCCGCATCACCGGCGCGTCGAGGTATTCGAAGCACTCCTGGGCGACGATCGCCGCCACCTCCGACGCGATGCTGACGGCGAGGTTGGCCTCCTGTGCCACCAGCACCTTGCCGCACTTCTTCGCACTGCTCACGATCGTCGCGCGATCCAGCGGCCGCAGGGAACGAAGATCGACCACCTCGCACTCGAACCCGTCGCGCTGCAAACGTTCCGCAGCCTCGAGCACCGTGTGCACCATCATCCCGTAGGTGAAGACGGCGATGTCCTCGCCGGCGCGCGCGATGCGCGCGGTGTCGAGCGAGACCGTGTAGTCGGTGTCCGGCACCTCCCCCTTGATCGCACGGTACGCGCGCTTGTGCTCGAAGTAGAGCACCGGGTCGGGGTCGCGGACGGCCGCGACGATCATGCCCTTGGCGTCGTACGGCGTGGAGGGCGCCACCACGCGCAGGCCGGGGATGTGGCAGAAGATCGCCTCGATCGACTGCGAGTGATACAGCGCGCCGTGGATGCCGCCGCCAAACGGCGCGCGCAGCACCATCGGCACGTTCCAGTCGCCGTTGCTGCGATAGCGGATCTTCGCCGCCTCGCTGATGATCTGGTCGACCGCCGGCATGATGAAGTCCTGGAACTGGATCTCGGCGATGGGCCGCATGCCGTTGCAGGCCGCGCCGATGGCGACGCCGGCGATCAGCGACTCCGCAAGCGGGCTGTCGAGCACCCGCCACTCACCGAACTCCTTCTGCAGGCCCTCGGTGACACCGAATACGCCACCCTTGGCGCCAACGTCCTCACCGATGACGAACACCGACGGGTCGCGCTCCATCTCGTCGCGGATGCCGTCGCGTATGGCCTGGAGATACGTGACCTGGGCCATGACTACTCCCCCGCCCCCAGCACATGCCGTGTCGCGGTCTCTGCCTCCGGCAGCGGCGCGGCCTCGGCCTCCTCCTGGGCATGGTCGAGCTCGACCACGAGCTCCGTGCGCAGCGCCGACGCCTCCTCCTCGCTGATCACACCGAGGTCGATGAGCTGGGAGCGGAAGCGCACAAGCGAATCGCGCTGCTTCTCCGCCGCGAGCTCACCGGCGTCGCGATACCGCCGCTGGTCGTCGTCGGAGCTGTGCGAGGTGAGGCGCAGCACCTTGGCCTCCACCAGGACCGGACCCTCCCCATCGCGCGCGTGGGCCACGGCCTCGCGGGCGATGCGGTAGCACGCCATGGGGTCCTCGCCGTCCACCACCATCCCGGGCAGCCCGTACGCGACCGCGCGGTCGGCGACGTTGGGCAGCGGCATCTGCTTGTCCCAGGGCACGCTGATGGCGAACCCGTTGTTCTCGATGACGAACACCACCGGAAGCCGGCGCGTCGCGGCGAAGTTGAGCGCCTCGTGGAAGTCGCCCTCGGACGTGGCGCCCTCGCCGCACGAGGTGAAGGTGACAGCGTCCTCGCCACGGATGCGCGAGGCGAGCGCGGCGCCGGCGGCGTGCAGCAGCTGCGTGCCCACCGCCGAGCCCGTGCTGATGATGTTCAGGCGGCGGCAGCCGTAGTGCGCCGGCATCTGCCGTCCGCCGCTGTTGGGGTCGTCGGCCTTCGCCAGCACGCTGAGCAGCTGGTCGCGCGGGGTCATGCCGAGCACGAGCGTCAGCGCCAGGTCGCGGTAGTACGGCGCGATCCAGTCGATGCCGGGCCGCAGGTTCATGCCGAACGCGACCTGTACCGCCTCGTGCCCGATGCCCGAGATCCAGAAGGGCGCGCGTCCCTGGCGGTTGAGCACCCACATGCGCTCGTCCAGGAGACGAGCGCGAAGCATGTGCCGGTACATCGCGCGCAGCGTCTCGGCGTCGAGTCCGGCGTGATCCCGGGGAGCGGTCTTGGTTACTGCCACTGTTTCCTCTGATAGTCGCGCGCCGCGCTCCTCGTTACGCGGAGCGAGCGCTATATGTGGATCGCCTCGCCGCTCACCGCCAGGGCGGCCTCCGATAACGTCTCGCTGAGTGTAGGGTGGGGTGCCACCGTCCGACCCATCTCGTATGGGGTTGTTTCGAGCAGGGCCCCCAGCGCCGGACCCCAGATCAGCTCGGTGACCTCGTGGCCGACGATGTGCACACCGAGCACGTCCTGCGTGGCCCGGTCGGCGACCACCTTGCAGAATCCCTCCGGCGCGCCCCAGATCAGCGCCCGCCCGTTACCGCGCAACGGGAAGTGGCCGACCACGACGTCGTGGCCCGCCGCCTTCGCCTCCGCCTCGCTGAGCCCGATGGAGCCAATCTGCGGCGTGCAGTAGGTGGTGCGCGTCACCTGCCCCGGCAGCAGCGGCAGCGGTTGGCGCCCCGCGATCGCCTCCACCGCGATGACGCCCTCGTGCAGCGCCTTGTGCGCCAGCCAGAAGCCGCCGACCACGTCGCCGACCGCGCTCACGCCCGGCTCACCGGTGTGCAGCAGCTCGTCAACGACGATCGTGCCATCTCTGACTTCAACGCCGAGACCGTCGAGCCCGATGTCCTCGACGTTGGCGGAGCGGCCCACCGCCACCAGCAGCACCTCCGCCTGCAGCCGCTCCTCACGCTCGGCCGTGTGCACGGTGACCGAGACGCCACCCTCGTTGCGCTGCACCGACTCCAGGTCGAGCCTGGTACCAACCAGGCAGCGGATGCCGCGCGACTCGAATCGCTTCAGCAGCTCCGCGCCGACGTCGGCGTCTTCGAGGGGCACCAGCGAGGGCATCATCTCCACGAGCGTCACCTCGGCACCGCAGCTGCGGTAGAGGGAGGCGAACTCCACCCCGACCGCGCCCGCTCCGAGGACGATCGCCGAGCGCGGGACGGTGTTGCTGCGCACGGCATCGTCGCTGGTGAGCACGTGGGCCCCGTCCGACGGAACGCCGGGGAGCTGGCGCGGTCTCGACCCCGACGCGATCACGATCGCGCCGGCCTCAACCTCTACGGCGTCACCAGAGGACGGGGTGACGATCACGCGGTCGCGCGCCGCCAGGCGTCCGTGCCCGCGCACCATCGTGACGCGGTTCTTCTTCAACAGATACTCGACGCCGCGGTGGAGCTGCGCCACCACCTGGTCGCGGCGCGCGCCGGCAACCGCGTAGTCGAAACGCACGCCGTCCGCGGTGACGCCGAACGCGGAGGCGTGCTGCAGCTCATCGAGCAGTGACGCGCTCTGCAGGAGCGCCTTGGTGGGAATGCAACCCCGATGGAGGCAGGTGCCACCCACCTTGTCCTCCTCGATCAGCGCCACTCGCAGGCCCAGTTGGGCAGCACGGATCGCCGCGGGGTACCCTCCCATCCCACCGCCGAGAATTGCGACGTCGAAACGGTCCGGCACCGGTTTCAGTATATCGGCGGTGCCTCGCGCCACCCCAAGCGATCAGGTGCGCTGAGCGCACGCATTGGCGTCGCCCACGGCAACCGGTGACGACGCGACGCGCCACGGCGAGACCGTGACCAGGTACAGCAGCATGGGATCGGTCGAGGGCAGGGAGTACCGGTCGGTTCTCCAGACGACCTGCCATGACGGGTTCGGTGTGCTCGTCGAGCTGCTCAACACCGTCTGCGCACCTGTGCAGCGATCGACCGCCACCACATTCCATGTGATGCCGCCGTCGTGCGGCGCCTGCAGGTTGAACATGGTCTCGAGCGAACAGCCTCCGCCCGGCTGGCAGGCACCGGCCGGCAGCAATTGCACCTGGCGAACGAAGCCTGCCGACGCCGGCGCCGCCGGCTGGAGCACCGCGGTCCCGGGAGCCGGCGACGGCGCGGCCGGCTGCGAGTGTGCCTGCGCGGGCGACGGAGTCAGCGAGGGGTGCTGCGACGGCGAGGCAACCGCCCGCGCCGCCACGAACGTCAGCGCGAGGGCGACCGACACGGCCAGGGCAGGGCCGATCCTGGCCCGCTGCAGCCGCGCCCGTCCCGCCGGCAGGCGGTCGAGCACCTGCCGCGCACGCTCGCCCAGCGTTTCTCCCGACGCGAGACGGTGCGTGGCCGGCGGACGGCTCGGCACCCCCGGGCGAGCGGTCGCGTTGTGCACGACCGGCTCCTGCCAGCGAAGCGGTTGCAGCGGAAGCGCCGGCGGGCTTGCGGGTCCCACCACGGGCGGCGGCGGCGTGGCCCGCAGCGGTTCGGCCGGTGGAAGGGCCGCCGCAGCGAGTGGGACCGGTGGCCGAGCGGCCGGCGGCGGCGGAGGCGGTGGTGCCGCCGGTGTGTGGGCGGCCGGTGGGGGGTCGGCCGGCTGCGGTTGAGACAGCGAGGGCTCGTCGGGCAGCCATGCTTCCAGCGGCAGCGGCGTCGACCCGGGCGTGAGCCGTGGCGTCTCGGGCTTCGGCGTCTCGGGCTGCGGCGCGGCCGACGCCGGCGGCGCCAGCACCCCCAGATCGTCGAACAGGCGAACGCTCAAGACCGCGAGCGAGAAGTCGGCAAGGGGCTTGTTGTCGGCCGGCGGCAGGCTGCCGGCGAGGAGCTCGAGTCCCTCGCGGGCTGCGGCCGCGTCGCCCATCCGCCCCGCTTCGAGGCGCTCGTGGACGAGCCGGCCGGCCTCGTACTCGGCATCGGGCCAGGCGGTGTGGAGCATCCCAGCGGTGGCCCGGAGGTCGGCGTCCTGCTGCGCCCGCAGGTCGCGGCGGGTCCGCGCGCCCCCGATGCCGCCGTCCGCCAGGCGGATGCTGCCGTCGGGCCCGATGAAGACGTTGCCCATGTGCACGCGTCCATGGCAGAGGCCCGCCTCATGGAGCTGCGCGAGCGCGCCCAGACAGGCGTCGGCGATGCCGGCGGCCTGACGTTGATTGAGCGGCGAGCTCAGTGCCAGTTTCGACAGCGGCACGCCGGATTGGAACTCGCGCAGCAGCCAGACATCGCCGCCCGATCCGGTGACCTCGACGAACGGCACCACGGGCGGCCCGAGAGCCCGCCCCCGGCGGATCAGCTCGCGCAGCTGGCCGTGCTCGCCGCGCGTGGCCCCGATGATCTGCCTGGCAACCAGCACTCTGCCGTCGGCTGCCCGCACGCGCCAGACGTCTCCGGCAGGCCCGTGCGCCAGGCGCTCCTCCCTCCTGATCGACGTACTCGATTCGTCCATCTTTCAGAGAAACTCCATGCGGTGTCGTTGTGGACACCGTCGACCGGAATGTCCGGCGAGAGTGGTCAGCACCCAGCCATGCTGGCGCGCCGCACCGGACCCCACCATTGTGCGTATCTGGTGCCTGCCCTTGCTGTAAATGTATGTGAGCGGCGACCCCCAACTCACGGCCGAGATTGCGACATCGAAACGGTCCGGCGCCGACCTCGGTTACGGGACTCCCCGCCCGCTCCGCGGCGCTAGCAGCCGGCGCCGCCGCCGACGTTGAGGACGATCTCGGCGCGCAGGAGAGCGGCAACCCGCCAGCGCCTCAGCGGCGAGCGCAGCGCCCGCCGCCGACCCGCCGGGAGGCGGACACGACTGTTGTGCGAGCAGCGAACTCTGCGTCGGAGCGGACCGCGGCATCAGCCGCGCATCACCACGTCGCGTTGTCGCAGGTGTGGCTCAGGGCAGGTAGTTGAGCGGGTTCAGCCAGGTGTTGTTGTCGTTGACGCCGAAGTGGAGATGGCAGCCGGTCGAGTTGCCCGTCGAACCCTCCCAGCCGATCTGCTGGCCCTGGCCCACCGACTGACCGTTGCCGACGGTGAAGCCCGACATGTGGCCGTACAGCGTCGACCAGCCGCCGCCGTGCGTGATGATGATGTAGTTGCCGAAGCCGTATGGGTCGTACGGCTCGATGTGCACCACGCCGCCGGCGGATGCGCGGATGGCGTTGCCGCAGGCGCCCGCGATGTCGATGCCGTTGTGGAAGCGGTGCGGGTAGGGGCAGCCGGCGTCGTATGCCTCGAACTGGAACGTGGTGCAGCCGAAACCCTGTGAGATGGGGCCGGAGTCGGGCCACGCGAACCCGGAGTTGGGCCCACCGCCACCACCACCGCCTCCGCCACCACCGTGAGCCGCTGCCGCTGCCGCGGCCGCGGCCGCGGCCTGAGCCTGTGCCGCCTGCTCCTGCTGGTTCAGAGCGGCGACCTCATTGTTGAGGTTCTGGTTGCTCGCGGTGATCTGCGCCACCTTCGCCTGATCCGCTGCCTGCGCGGCCTGCAGCTCCTGCAGCGCGCGCTGCTTGGTGGCCTCCTGCTGCGCCAGCGTGTTCTTGGTCGCCACCAGCTGATTGACCACCTGCTGCTGCTGCGCCTGCTCGGCCGCCACCTGGTTGACGTCGGCCTGCACCTCGGCCTCGGTCTCCTGCACCTGCCGCGTGAGCGCCGCCTCCTGGCTGTCGATGCGGCGTGCCTCGATCACGCTCTGCCAGAAGTCGTTGAACGTCTTCGACGTGAGCAGGTTGTTGAGCGGCGTCGACTGTTGCTGCAGCTCGTACATCACGATCAGCTCCTCGCTGAGGTGCTGCTTCTCCTGCGCCAGCTTCGCCTGCGTCGCCGCCAGCTTGGCCCGCGTTGCGGCCAGCGTGGCGTTGATCCCGTCGAGGATCGACTGGTTCTGCGCCACCAGCGCCTGCGTCTGCGCCATCTGCGAGTCGAGGGCGTCGATCGCCGCCTGCAGCTGCGGCTCCTGCAGCTGCGCCGACGCGATCGACGCCTGCAGCTTCTGCAGCTGCGACTGATTCTGCGAGAGCTTCTGCTGGTCGGCGCTGATCCCGTCAGTGAACTGATCGGCCACGGTCTGCATGGGACCGCCGAGCAGAGTCGCCGCCGCGAGCACGGCGAGCGCGAGCTTGAGAATTGGACGGCGGCCGGTGAACCGGGAGCGCCATCTCAGACGGCGAGGAATCTCCGTACTCCCAGGTAGCTGCCGAAGGCGCCGACCAGGGTGCCTCCACCGAGGAGCAGCACGAGGAGGAGTACGGCGTACCCACCATCGAACGGAACGCTCAGCAGGCTGCGCTGCGCGCTCTGCACGAAGAGGTGGTACCCGGCGAAAACGATGCCGCCCGAGAAGATGGCGGCGATGATGCCGCCAAGCATTCCTTCAAGAATGAACGGCCAGCGGACGAACCAGTCCGTGGCGCCGACGAGCTTCATGATCTCGATCTCGGTGCGCCGCGCGTAGACCGCGGTGCGGATCGTGTTCATGATGATGACGAGGCTGATCGCGAACAGGATCAGCGCGATGACCCCGCCCACCACCTCGATCACGTTGATGACGGTGTGCAGCTTGCTGATGACGTCGGGGTTGTAGTCGGTGGCGGTGGTGCGATCAACGATCGGTGTGGCCTTGGCCAGCTGGTCGAAGTGCGCGAGGTCGGTCAGCTGCCGCACCTCGAGGTTGACCGACGCCGGCAGCGGGTTGCTGCCCAGCGTTTGCAACGCCTGCTGGATGTCGGGATCCTGCGACGCCTCCTTGGCCGCGGCGTCCTTGCTTTCGAAGGCGACCCCGATCACGCGCGGGTCCTCCTTGAGGCGCACCTCGAAGTCGGTGATCTGCGCCAGCGATGCGCTGTCGGAGATGTAGATCTTGATCTTGCTTGCGTTGTTCTGCTGCGTCTGCAGGATCGAGTCAACGGAGTGCGTGAACAGCAGCGCGCCACCCACCAGGAACAGGATCAGCCCCATGGTGAACACGCCTGCGAGGGACACCCCGAGGTTGCGCTTGAAGTTCTGGCCCGCGCTGTGCCACGCAAACCAGAGGGCTGCGCCGATGGCTCTCACAGCGTCGCATCTCCCGGGCGCAGGTAGCTGCCCTGGGCCTCGTCGCGCACCACGCGCCCGGACTCCACGGCTATCACGCGACGCCGGACCAGATCGACGATCTCGCGGTTGTGCGTCGCCATCAGCACGGTCGTGCCGCGATGGTTGATCTGCAGCAGCAGCTGCACGATGCCCCAGGACGTGTCCGGGTCCAGGTTGCCGGTGGGCTCGTCGGCGACGAAGATGCGCGGCCGGTGCACCAGCGCGCGCGCGATGGCGACGCGCTGCTGCTCACCACCGCTGAGCTCGTCCGGGAATTTGTCGAGCTTGTCCTCAAGCCCGACGATCCAGAGCACCTCCTCCACCTTCTCGTGCATGTGGCGCTGGCCGGGATGGGTCACCTGCAGCGCAAAGGCCACGTTCTGCATCACGGTGCGGTTGGGGAGCAGCTTGAAGTCCTGGAACACGATGCCGAACCGCCGGCGCAGCTTGGGCAGCTTGCGATGCGCCATGCGCGTGATCTCCGAGCCCTCGACGAAGATGCGGCCGGTCGACGGTGTCTCCTCACGAATCAGGAGCCGCACCAGCGTCGACTTGCCGGCGCCGCTGGCGCCGACGAGAAACGCGAAGTCGCCCTGATGGATGGCGAGATCGACGTCGCGCAGCGCGACGACGTGGTTCCCGTAGACCTTGCTCACACCGTGGAACGAGATGACCGGGCGCGGGCCGTGCTCGAGCGCATGGGTGGCGAACCGCTCAGCGAACGCCACGCTCACCCCTGTTCCCCCATAGCCGCCTGCATCGCTTGTGTGTTCCTGTGAAAAACGGTTAGACCAGCGTATTCATGGTGCCCGCACGCACCAATCGGATCTGCGACGCGGCCGAGTATATCCCCGGCTGTCGGAGCCCCCCGGAAGAGTTACAGATCGGTGACTCGGCGATTCGTCTGGCGGGTTTCGGGCCGGCTCTGTATTCGCGCCACACCCGTGTGCTGTCGCGATTCTGTCACGCGGAGAGCGGTTCGCGCTGCCCCTGCTCGGACGCCGACCAGCGCAGATATGCCTCGATGAAAGGGTCGATATCGCCGTCCAGCACCGCCTGGGTGTTGCCCACCTCGAGACCGGTGCGATGGTCCTTGACAAGCGTGTAGGGGTGCAGCACGTAGGATCGGATCTGGCTCCCCCACTCGGCCGGCAGCGACTCGCCCTTGAGGTCGGCGACGCGCTGCGCGTGCGCCGCCTGCTGCAGCGCCAGCAGCCGCGAGCGCAGCACGCGCCATGCGACATCCCGGTTCTGCTGCTGCGAACGTTCGTTCTGGCAGGTCACCACGATCCCGGTGGGCATGTGCGTCAGCCGCACCGCGGACGACGTCTTGTTGACGTGCTGCCCGCCGGCGCCGCTGGAACGGAACACATCGGTGCGCACGTCGTCGGGATCGATCTCGATGCTCACGTCGTCCTCGATCTCGGGCGTCACCTCGACGAGCGCGAACGATGTGTGCCGGCGGTGCGCCTGGTCGAACGGGCTCAGCCGAACCAGGCGGTGCACCCCGCGCTCTGCCTTCAGCAGCCCGTAGGCGCGGGGACCGGCGATGCGCACCGTGGCGCTCTTGATCCCGGCCTCCTCACCCGCGGACTCCTCGAGGAACTCGACGTCGAACGTGTGCCGCTCGGCCCAGCGCAGGTACATGCGCAGCAGCATCTCCGCCCAGTCCTGCGAGTCGGTGCCGCCGGCGCCGGCGTGGATGCCGAGGATGGCCGCGTGGTCGGTATACGGGTCACCGAACAGGAGGTCGACCTCGCGTGCCTCGACCTCCCGCTCCAGGGCCGCGACCTCGCTCGTCAGCTCGGCCTCGACGTCGGCGTCGGCCTCGCTGTCGACGAGCGACGCCAGCTCACGGGCGTCGTGGGCCCGGCGGGTCAGCGAGTCCCACGCGGCGATGTCGTCACGCAGGCGCGCGGCCTCCTGGGTGAGGGCGGCGGCGCGGCGGGAGTCGTCCCAGAGGCCGGGGTCGGCGATCAGCCGTTCGAGCTCGTCGAGGCGGGAGCGTTTGCCGGGCAGGTCAAAGATGCACCTGCATCTCGTCGATGCGGGTGGCGACGCGCGCGGCGCGATCGGCAAGCTCGCTCATGCGAAGGAGTGTATCCGGAGTCGGGTCGCGCCACGCCCTGACCCACTAGCATGGCTTCGATGGCGGATGCAGCTTTCACCACGCTCACTCCACGGCGTGGCACCAAGGTGGACGTGACCGGCACCGGGTTCGACTACGACGACGTCACCCTGGCGCCGCGCGTGACGTCGACCCTCGCGCACCGCTCCGATGCGCAGCCGGCCGTGCAATTCGGCCCGGTGCTGCTGCAGATGCCGATGCTGGGGTCGCCGATGCCGGACGTCTGCGGCGTCGACATGTGCCTCGCGCTTGCCGAGAACGGCGCGCTGGGCATCCTCCACCGCTTTCAGAGCGTGGACTCCCAGGTGGACGAACTGCGCCGCGTGCTGCGCCACAGCGGCGCGGTGGGTGCCGCGATCGGATCCACCGGGGACTACCGGGTGCGGTTCCAGCGGCTCGTCGACGCCGGCTGCCGCATCGTCTGCATCGACACCGCCAACGGTGCGCACGTCCAGGTTGCCGATGCCATCGCATGGATGCGAACGCGTACCCCCGAGGTGTTCGTCATCGCCGGCAACGTCGCCAGCGCCGAGGGCTTCGCCTGGCTCGAGGAGGCAGGCGCGGACGCCATCCGCGTCGGCATCGCCGGCGGGTCGGTGTGCGAGACGCGCAACGAGACCGGCGTGTTCGTCCCCACGCCCCACGCCGTCGCCGAGGCCGCCGCGGTGCGCCACAGCGCGCTGATCATGGGCGACAGCGGCGTCCGCTACCCCGCCGACCTCTGCAAGCTGCTCGCGCTCGGCGCGGACTGCGTCATGGTCGGCTCTGCGCTGGCCGGGACGCGCGAGGCGCCCGGACGCGTGATCGTCATCGACGGCAAGAAGTACAAGATCATGCGCGGCGCCGCGTCGTTCTCCGTGCAGCAGGAATACGGCGGCGACGACCCCGAGTACGTGGAGGGCGCCGAGACGATGGTGCCCTACAAGGGCAGCGCCGCAGGCGTGATGCGCCGCTACCTCGCCGGCCTGCGCAGCTCGATGTCGTACATGAACGCGCGGACTCTCGACGAGTACCGCCAGAACGTCAGCGTGCTGCGGCTGCGCTAGGCGCCATGATCACCGGCGCACACACGCTGATCTACACGCCCAAGGCCGATGAGATGCGCGCATTCTTTCGCGACATGCTCGGCTTTCCCGATGTCGACGCCGGCGGCGGCTGGCCCATCTTCGCGCTGCCACCCGCGGAGATGGCGGTGCATCCCATCGACGCCGGGCACGAGCATCATGAGCTCGGCCTCATGTGCGACGACCTCGAGACCACGATCGCCGAGCTGCGCGCCCGCGGCGTGGAGTTCGCCGGCGACATCGCGGAGCACCGCTGGGGCCGCTCGATTCAGATTGCGCTCCCCGACGGCACCGAGCTGATGCTGTACCAGCCGCTGCACACGACGGCGGCCGAGGCTACACGCCCGCCTCGAGCCGCTGTTTGAGCTTCTGCAGCGCCGCGTTGAAGTTCTTGTTGATAGAGCCGCGAAAGATCACGTAGAGCAGCGGCGCCAGCCCCGGCTGCTTCACCCCATACAGCGTCCGCGTCACGCGGGTGCCGCCGTTCTCCGGGGTGAAGGTGAACACGTGACCGGCGATGCCGCTGGAGTCCTGTGCCTCGAACTCGATGCGGTTCGGCGGCTCCAGCTCGGTGACGAACACATTCGACTCGTTGCGCTTGCCACGAAGTGTGCCGACCGCCTCGTACATGGCGCCCTCGTGCGTGGGCCCCGTCGGCCCCGTGATCTGCATGTCGTCCGGGCTCCACTCGGGGTGGCGCGAGAGGTCGGCCACGTACTCGTACACGCGCTCCTGCGGTGCGTTGATGACGACCGTCCACGCCGGTCCCTTGCGACCACGCATCATCCTGCCCTCCTAGAAACGTGTGACGTGCGCTGCACTGTCTCGAGGCGGCGACGGAGCAGCCGGCGCTCCGCCGGGTTCAGGGTGAGCTCGAGCGCCCGCTCGAGCGCCGCCGCCGCATCCTCATTGTGATCCAGCTCGGTGAGAAGCTCGGCACGGGTGGCGTGGAGCAGGTGATAGCGGTCGAGGTCGAGCGCCACAGCGTCCACCTCCCGCAGCGCCACCTCCGGCCCCGCGATCTCACGCAGCGCGATGGCGCGGTTCAGGCGCACCACCGGCGACGGGTCGTGCGCCGCAAGCATGTCGTAGAGCGTGACGATCTGCGCCCAGTCGGTCGCCTCGTACGTCGGCGCCTCGGCGTGGCAGGCGGCGATCGCGGCCTGCAGCTGGTAGCGGCCGGGGCGGCCGATCGCTCCGGCGGCGTCGAGGAGCGCGCAGGCGTTGGCGATCGCGCCGCGGTCCCAGAGGCTGCGGTCCTGGTCACGCAGCACCACCAGCTCGCCGGCGTCGTCGAAGCGCGCCCGCCAGCGTGCGAGGTGGAGCGACATGAGCGCGAGCAGTCCCATCGGCTCCGGCTCGCGCGGCATCAACCGCACCACGAGCGCCGCCAGCCACCGCGCGTCCTCGGCGACGTCGCGCCGGCCGCTGGTCTCCCAGCCCGCGGACACGTAGCCCTCGTTAAAGGTGAGGTACAGCACGGTCAGCACCTCGTCGAGCCGCTCGTGCAGATGGGTCTCGTCGCTGAGCCCGTAGGGGATGCCGGCGTCGACGATCTTGCGCTTGGCCCTGACGATGCGCTGTGCCACCGTGGTCTCGGAGGTGAGGAACGCGGCGGCGATCTCGGCCGTGGTCAGGCCGAGCACCGCGCGCAACGTGAGGGCCACCTGCGCCGCCCGGCTGAGCGCCGGGTGGCAGCAGGTGAAGATGAGGCGGAGGCGGTCGTCCGGCTCCCTGCCGCCGGCCGTCTCCGTCTGCAACAGCGGCAGCCGCTGCTCCAGCTTGGCGGAGCGGCGGATGCGGTCGATGGCGCGACGCCTGGCCACCGTGACCAGCCACGCACCCGGGCGCCGCGGAATCCCCTCCCGGGGCCATGCCTCGAGCGCCTCGAGGAGGGCGTCCTGCGAGGCCTCCTCGGCGAGGTCGAAGTCGCCGACGCTGCGCATGATCGCGGCGACGACGCGGCTCGCCTCTTCGCGGAAGACCGTGGTCACCGCGTCCTGGAACGCGGACGCCTCCACCAGAGCGTCCCCTATTCGCCTCTCAGCGCATGTCCACCGTGGGCCGCACCTCGACCGTGCCGCGCGCCGGCCAGGTCTTGGCAAGGTCGAGGGCCTGATCCAGGTTGTCGACCTCGACGACCGCGAAGCCGCCGATCTGCTCCTTGGCTTCGATGAAGGGACCGTCGGTGATCGTGGTGCCGCCGGTGCCGTTGCCGTGGCGGACTGTGGTCGCCGCGTTCGGCGGCTGCAGCTGTTCGCCGCCGGTGATGGTGCCGGCGGCCGAGTGCTTGCCCCACCACTCGCCGATCTGCCCGTACATCGCCTGCACGTCCTCGGGCGTCATCGAGTTGAAGGCCGATTGGTCGCCGGCGAACAAGAGCACGTACCGCATGTCCTGAATCCTCCGTGGGTCGCTGCGCGCAATGGTGCGCTACCCACACGACGAATGGGACAGGCCCGGATTCGACAGTGCGCCGCTCAGGCGGCGGATCGACCGGCGGCGACCGGCTCGGGGACCGCCAGCACCGTCGCCGGCGGCGGCTCGGCGCCCTCGTGGCCCTGCACCGGCGGGCTGTCTGGGAGCGTGAAGCGGAACGTCGCCCCCTCGCCCGGCTTCGAGTCCACCCAGATGCGCCCTCCGTGGCGTTCGACGATCTTCCGGCTGATGGCCAGCCCGATCCCGGTGCCCGGGTACTCATTGGGCGGATGCAGCCGCTTGAAGATCTGGAAGATGCGCTCAGAGTGGCGGGGCTCGAGGCCGATGCCGTTGTCCCGCACAGAGATCTCCCACTCACGCGCGCCGCGCGTGGCGCCGATGTGAATCACGGGCGCCGCGTCACCACGGAACTTGATCGCGTTGGCGATGAGGTTCTGGGTCAGCTGCAGCAGCTGGCCGGGATCGGCGACCACCGTCGGCATCTGCCCGACGATGATTCGTGCGCCGGCCTCATCGATGGTGGTGCGCAGGTTGGCCTGGGTGAGCTGCAGCACCTCGGCAAGATTCGTCGGCTGCATTGGAGCGGTGCGCGTCCCGATGCGCGAGTACTCGAGCAGGTCGTTGATCAGTGACTGCATGCGCTTGGCGCCGTCGACGGCGAACTCGATGAACTCGTCCGCGTCGTCGTCGAGCTTGCCGCCGTAGCGGGAGCGAAGCAGCTGCAGGTAGCTCGCCACCATGCGCAGCGGCTCCTGCAGGTCGTGCGAGGCGACGTAGGCAAACTCCTGCAGCGCCTCGTTCGACCGCTCGAGCTCGAACGCGCGCCGGCCCAGCTGGCGCACCATGTCGACGCGCTCGAGGGCGGCGCCGACGTCGATGCCGTAGCCACCCAGCCGGTCGACCTCGTCCGCGCCGAACACCGGGGTGAAGGGACCGGCGATCACCGCAACGATGCCGTTCGACTCGCGCGCGCGCAGCGGCGCCACGATGGCGAACAGCACCTCCCCCCGGCTCTCGATCTGCACCAGCCGCGACGTCGTTCCGGGATCGAGCGTGCGCAGGCGCCGCAGCACGTCGGTCTCCAGGTGCTCCGCGGCGAGCACCTCGCCGCTGCGGCTGGCGATCAGCCCGGCTTCAGCACCGGAGAGCCGCAACGCCCACGCGAGCGCGAGATGCGCCAGCTCTCCCGGGTCCTCCTCCGTGAGGAGCTCGCTGGTGGCGGTGCGCAGCGCCGCCTCCTCGCGCGCGCGCCAGAAGCGGCGCAGCCAGCCCGGGGGCACGAAGCTCACGTAGAGCAGCGGGATGATGAAGAGGACGACGATGCCGATGGCCAGCTGCAGCGGCTGCCCCTGCGCGGACGACTGCAGGCCGGCGCCGAGCGCGATGCCGATGGCGACGATGATGACCGCGATGATCGAGCCGTAGCCGAGGCTGAGCGCGCGCAGGCGAGCGCGCTGCACCAGCGGCTTGCCGCGCGACGCCATCCAGAAGCGGATGACCGGTTCGAGAATGAACGCGCACCACAGGAGGATGAACCCGAGCGCAGCGGCGACGTAGAGCCCCGACGCATTCTGCACGTTCTGCGAGTTCGCCGGTGGTGGGATCGCCACGAGCACGGCGGACACCGCGACCACCAGCGCACCCAGCGCGAGCAGCGTGCGCCGGCGCAGCGGGATGAAGCTGTGCCGCACCAGCAGCAGCGCATACCCCGAGCCGAGGAACACCGGAACTGTGAGCACCTCGAGCCAGCGCGGCTGGACGCCGGTGTCGCCGGCGAAGCGGCTGCTCAGTGTGATCAGCGCCAGAAGGCCGATCGCCCACGCCAGGTACTGACGCTGCCGGCCACGGTACCGGATCCACTCGATGAGCGTGATCACCGCCAGCACGCTGAACGCCACCGCCTCGAGCCAGTCGACCGCCTGGATCGCGTTCCTCACAGTGACACCGGACCGGGCCGCCCGATATGGAAGCCCTGCAGGAAGTCGCAGCCGAGATCGCAGAGGAGCCGGAGCTGCTCCGGCGTCTCCACGCCTTCAGCGGTGACCACCAGGCCGAGCTCATGCGCCAGCGTCGTCACCGCAGTGATGATGGCCGCATCGCGGCTCGACGGCCCCAGCTCGGCGACGAACGAGCGGTCGATCTTGATGACGTCGACGGGGAAGCGCTTGAGGTTGCCGAGCGTGGTGTATCCGGTGCCGAAGTCGTCGACGGCGAGCTTGACACCGATCGAGCGCAGCTCCCGAAGCGCGAGCTCGGTGGCGTCGACGTCGTGGAACAGCGCCGTCTCCGTGATCTCGAGCCAGAGGCGGTCGGGTGCGAGGCCGGTATGCTCGAGGACGCTCACGACCACGTCGAGCAGCGATTCATTGGTTAGCTGCAGCCCGGAGACGTTGACTGAGACAAACGGGTGCGGCAAGCCGTTGCGCGGGGTCCAGTGCGCTGCCTCCTCCCCCGCCTCGCGGAGCACCCAGGCGCCGATCTCGTTGATGAGGCCGGTCTCCTCGGCGAGCGGGATGAAGCTGTCGGGAGCGACGATGCCGTGCCCGCGGCGCTTCCAGCGGATGAGCGCCTCGAAGCCGGCGAGCTGCAGCCCCTCGCGACGAAAGATCGGCTGGTAGTCGAGCGAGAACGCGCCCTCGCCCACGGCGCGGCGCAGCTCCACCTCGGTCTCCAGGCGCTCGACGGCGCGGCGGTGGATCTGCTGGTCGAACACGAGCCAGCGGGCGCGGCCTCCCTCCTTGGCGCGATACATCGCGGCGTCGGCGTTGCGGATCAGCGTCTCGGGCGCCACCGAGGAGTCGTCACCAATTGCGATGCCGATGCTGGCGGTGAGCACCACCTGGGCGCCGCTGAGGTTGATCGGCTGGCGGATGACGTCCAGCAGTCGCTGCGCGATGGTGATGCACTCGTTGGGATCGCTGAGCTCGCAGCAGAGCACGGTGAACTCGTCACCACCGAAGCGCGCCACCGTGTCGCCCGGGCGCAGCACGCGCGAGATGCGGTGCGAGAGCGTCATCAGCGCGCGATCGCCCTCGACGTGACCCAGGCTGTCGTTGACGACCTTGAACCGGTCGATGTCGACGAACAGCACGGCATTGGTGGACGCGCGGCGCTTGCTGCCCGCCAGCGCCTGGCTCAGCCGGTCGAGAAAGAGCGCGCGATTGGGCAGGTCGGTGAGCGCGTCGTGCATCGCCTGATGCGCCAGCGCCACCTCCGCATGTTTGCGCTCCACCGCGTAGCGCACCGCGCGTGACAGCAACCCGGAGTCAACGCGTCCCTTGATGAGGTAGTCCTGCGCGCCGTGCTGCAGCGCCGCGATGGCGAGATCGAGATCGTCGCGGCCGGTGAGCACGATGATGGGCAGATCGGGTGCGCTCTCGATGAGCTGATCGACTCCCTCGAGACCGTCGGCATCGGGCAGCGACAGATCCACCAGCGCGCAGTCGATCGATCCGGCGCGAATCGGTGGCCACGCGGCCGCGAGACGGTCCACGTGATTCACGGTGAAGCCGCCCTCGCCGCCATCGTCGAGCATGAGCTGCACGAGCCGCGCGTCCCCGGCGTTGTCCTCGATGAGCAGAATGCGCTGCGTCGCACGCAGCACGGCCACGGCAGCTTGGGCGCTCATTCGGGCGGCAGCCGCACGATCTTTGTCCAGAAGTTCTCGATGCCGCGGATGGCGGCCATGAACTCCTCGTAGTCGATCGGCTTCTTGATGTAGCAGTTGGCGTGCAGGTCGTACGACAGCAGCACATCGCGCTCGGCGCTCGACGTGGTGAGCACGATCACCGGGATGCGGTGCAGCACGGGATCGGACTTCACCTCCTCGAGCACCTCGCGTCCGTCCTTCTTGGGCAGGTTGAGGTCGAGCAGAACGAGATGCGGGCGGTCGGCGTCGCTGTGCTTGCCGCGGCGACGCAGGAAGTCGAGCGCCTCCTCGCCGTCGTGCACCACGGTCACCTGGTTGGAGATGCGGCCGTCGTGCAGCGCCTCGAGTGTGAGACGAACGTCACCCGGATTGTCCTCGACGAGGAGGATGTGCACCTCACCGGCGCCGTTTCTCAAGGAAGGGTCTCCGCAGGGGGATTAAGTCACCACCCGCCTAAGGTGCAGACGCGACACTACCAGCACCCGGTGGGAATTGCACGGTTATTACAGATGTGTAGTGCGTACAGAATCGCGTTGTGACCGGTCCTACGACCTGGAGGGTCCGATTGTCACGACCGCGTCGCGGCGACGGAGGCGCCGAATGCGTTCGCGCGCGCTCTGGAGAGTTGACCGCCGGCGCCGGAGCCTATTCAGAAGAGTCTTGAAGCCGGGGTGAGCTGGGGCCCGGCTCCGTCGCTACGTCACCGATGTCGTAGGACCAGGTCGTAGGTGGGTGACAGGCGAGGTGCTGCGGCGGCGTCGTGGGTGACCGCGGTCACATCTCCCGACGACGGCTGCAGCGGCCCGTCAACCCCACCCTCCCGCGAGGCGCCGGGTTGCTGAAGTCACTGCACGACCGCGTGTTGCGTGGCCCAAAGCGCGGCGGCGCCCCGAGTCGACACGCCGATCTTGTTGTAGACGTGCTGGATGTGGTGATCGGTGGTTTGCGGAGTGATGTAGAGACGCGCGGCGATCTCGTTTGTTGTGAGTCCCCTGGCCGTGCTGTCGTCGTCTCGTCCGCTGCTTTAGAGCCTGCCAAGCAGCTTGCCACAGGGCGTTAGTCTCCATCTCAGCATAAGACGGCTGTGGCCTGCGGACCGGCCTTGCCCTGAAAAACGACACCGACCAGACTCCCGCCATAAGCTGCCGGAGCCGTCGTCTCAACCAGCGACGTCACTTGCGCGGTGGGCAACTGATATGCGGCACCCGGATGTGAGCATGGCGTTAGGTAGACATTGCCTGCGTCTTGGCCGAGCAGAATGTACTTTCCCGTAGCTAACGGCACACCCGCAGTGAACGTCGCGCGGACCGCTACTACATCCGGTACGCTCAGCGTAAGCCCACTCACAGCCGCCGCGACCAAGCCTGCGAAAAGCACCGTCGTGGCAGCGGTCCGAATGGACATGAACCTCCCTCCGCGCATGGTTGCGTACAGGAGGATCACTTCTAACAGTTGTGGAAGCTGCACGAACCACGAGAGTGGCCACGGCGGAGCCAACAACAGGAAGGCCACCACAGCAACGACGATCGCGATCCTAATAATCAAGCGTATTCGCGGCGAGTGACCCGTCAACCAGCCTCGCAAAATCGGTGCACCGGCGACGAGAAGGACCTGCGAGTACACGGGGTAGAGGAAGACATTTGCGCCCGTCAACACGAGGTCTCCGAGCGGCGACGCCGCGGCGAACCTTCCGTTTACACCTAGAGTGCTGAGTGCGGCGGCGCGTACCAGCGTCCCAACCGCTGGCAGCGTCGGAATAGCTAATGCGACAAGCGGTCCGATATCGCGAACCAGCGGTATTGAAGCCCACTCCCCGATAACGCCGAAGACCGCGTCCCACGCGACAGTCGGCACGGGCGTTCGGCGCGCTCCAATGGCCGGCGCGTTTGCATCAGACGGGACCGACGGTCCCCGTCCTTCCTCAGAGGACTCCGCGTCCCCAGCGCGTGTCGGATCCTCTAACGTGTTGTATCCCCGAGATCTCCCGACACTTGGCGGACTGACCCCCAAGTAACAAGAAGCGGCGCATCCTTCGGAGAGTTCAACCAACCTCAGGAGCGCCGCCTTGACACACGATGATGCACTGTTCCGCTTTCGTCTACGC
>DASUWI010000122.1:0-2103 GCA_036378495.1 Candidatus Dormiibacterota bacterium | reverse complement strand
ACCTGACGCGTGGCGAGGGGGGCAAACAGGTCGTGGGCGCGGCGGGCGCCTGCGGCCTGACGGGCGCGCCGATCCCCTGATCTCGCGGACAACAGGGCGGGCCTCTTAGCATCGCTGGAGAGCGATGACACGCGAACCCCGGGGCGCCGCACGGCGCGCGATCGATGCGGCGGTCTCCGCGGTGCCAGGCAGCGTCGTGGAACGAGTGGCGTCCATGGGTGCGCCGCTTGGCAGATTCAGCGGCCGCACCCGAGCAGGCGCGGCCGCGCTCGCGCAGGCCCTCACCGTTCTCACGCGCCCGCCGCGCGGGCGGGTTCGTGCAGGGACGTGGTCCCTCGACGGCATCGCCTCCGAGATCGGCCGGCCCGAGGACGAGGTGCGCACCTGGGCCGAGACGGGCGTGCTCGGTGAGGAGCCGGCCGACGGCGCGTGGCCGGCCGCAGCCGTCGAGCGAGCCGCATTGGTCGACTTCCTGCTGCGGCGCGGCGTGCCGGATCGCGACGTCCTCAACTCTGCCCGTGCGGGCCGCCTTTCTCTGCTCGTTCTCGAGCGCGTCGTGGGCGGCTATCCCACGCTGACGGGTGAGGAGGTGGCGCGACGCGCCGGCGTCTCGCTGGATCTGGCGGTGCGCGTGTGGCTCGCGTTCGGGTTTCCCGCCGCCGACATCGCGGAGCGCCGCTTCACCCGGCAGGACGTGTACGCGCTGCGAGTCATCGGTGCGCTGCAGAGCGTGTTCACCGAGGACGACCTGATCGAGGCAGCGTCGGTCGTCGGCCGTGCGATGGCCGAGGTGAGCGCGGCCTCGGTGGAGCTGTTCCGCCGCCGCGTCACGCTGCCGTACCTCGAGGCCGGCGTGAACCAGCTCGACGCATCGCTGCGACTTGCTGCGATGAGCGAGGTGCTGATCCCGCCGCTGGAGCCGGTGCTCGAGGTGGCGTTCCGGCGTCATCTGCAGGCTGCTGTTCAGGCCGAGGCCGCGCTGGGGATCGAAGAGGTGGAGGAGGGCGCCGGCGACCTGCAGGAGCTGACCGTCGGGTTCGCGGATCTGGTGGGATTCACAACGCTGTCCGAGCGCCTCGATCCCCTCGAGATCGGCGCCATGGCGACTCGTTTGCTGCACACGGCGGAGCCGGTGTTCGCGGCGCACGGCGCACGCACCTTGAAGAGCATCGGCGATGCGGTGATGTTCACCACCCGCGCGCCAACCGACGCCTGCCATGCGGCGCTGAACCTGATCGACGCCGCTGCCGCGGCGGAGCTGCCGCCCGTTCGTGCGGGGCTCGCGTACGGTCCGGTGCTGCGCGCGTACGCCGACTACTTCGGACGCACGGTCAACGTGGCGTCGCGCCTCTGCGACGTGGCCGGCGCCGGCGACGTGCTCGTCCACGTGCCCGAGGGGGAGATCGACGCAGCGACGTGGAGCGCCGCAGGACTCGAGCTCAAGCCCGTGCGACGTGTGTCGCTCAAGGGCATCAAGCGGCCGGTGGATGTGTTCAGTGTGCGCGTCGCCGGCTGACACGCCGGCCGCACGTGCGGCGCGCATCGCTGCGCTGATCGACGCGGTGACGCAGGCGAACATCGGCGCGACGTTCAACCAGTTCCGCTGCAGCGACGGTGACGACTGCGGTCCTGACGCTCCGGTGATTCGACGCCACAACCTCCGCGCATACCTTGGTGCGCGGCTGCACGCGCCGGTGCTGTTCATCGCAGAGGCGGGTGGCTGGCGCGGCGCACGGTACTCCGGCCTCTCGTTGTTCAGCGAGCGGCAGTTCGGCCCCGACGAGCCTGGCTTGCACTACTCATCACGTCACCCGGGCGGGTGGAGCGAGCCGTCAGCAACGGTGGTGCAAGCGGCGATTGCGCCGTGGAAGTTCGATGTCGTGCTCTGGAACCTCGTGCCGACGCACCCGCGCCGTGGCACCGATCCGCACACCAATCGCACGCCAACCCATTCGGAGATGCGCGAGGGCGAGCCGTTCGCGCGGGAGCTCATCGACGTGCTGCAACCGCGACACCTGGGGGCGATCGGCCTGGTGGCAGCACGCGCCCTGGGGCCGGATGTGCCCGCGATCCGGCACCCGTCGCACGGCGGCGCCATCATTG
>DASUWI010000121.1:0-39349 GCA_036378495.1 Candidatus Dormiibacterota bacterium | reverse complement strand
GCGGACAGCGGTGCTCCACTCTGCGCCGAGCCTCGCACAGCGTGTTCTCCGCTGGCTGAGCGACACCTACGCGGGTCGCGTCGTCCTCATCACCGCTGCCGGGCTCGCCGGCCGGCTGGCACTGCTCGCGTACCAGCCGATCTGGCGCGACGAAGCGTTCACCGCGCTGGCCACATCGCGCTCGCTGGGCGGCATGCTCGACGTGGTTCGCGCCGACAGCGCGCCACCCGTCGCGTACGTGCTCGAGCGCGCGGTGGCGTCGCTGGTGCCGGGGACGGCCGGGCTGCGCCTGTTTCCCGCGCTCGCCGGCGCCGCCGCCATCCCGCTGGGGGCGGCACTGGGCCGCCGCATCGCCGGCGATCGCGGCGGGCTGCTCACCGCGGTGGTATGCGCGCTCAGCCCTGCGCTGGCGCTGAGCGCGCTGGACGCGCGCATGTATGCCGTGGCGACCACGGTGGTGATGGCGACAACACTCGCGCTGTGGCGCGCCGTCGATCGCCCCACGCGCGCTCGCTGGGTGGTGTACGGCGGGCTGATGGCGCTCGCGCTCTACACCGACTATTTCGCCGTGCTGGCGGTACCGGCGCAGCTCGTCGCGGTCGCGTTGGTGCTGCGCGCGGGATGGCGCCGGACCGCCGTCGCCGCGGCAGTTGCTGCAGCCGCCGGGCTCACGCTGGTGCCCTGGCTGGTGGCAGCGTCGGCGCAGCTGGGACACGCGGGCCAGCCGTTCTGGGTGCAGCCCGTCGACTTCGAGTCGGTGAGCGGCTCGCTGGTGCAGTTCTTCGCCGGCCCACCGATCGAGCCCTGGGTGCCGTGGAAGCCCGCGATGCAGGTGTTCCAGGGCGTGGCCATGGCCGCGGGCATCCTGCTGCTCGGCGTGCTCGTCGCGCGGCGGCGCCGGCTCGGCGACCCCCGCAGCCGCGCCGCGGCGTTCTGCGCCGTGTGCGGCTTCGGTGCGGCACTGCTGCTCTTTCCCCTGAGCCTGTGGCACCCGCTGGTGGACGGCCGCTACGCGGGCGTGGTCTGGGGCCCCGCCTACGCCCTGCTCGGCGCCGGGCTGGCGCTGGTGGCCTCGCGCCGCCTCGTCGCTGCCGCGCTGGTGGCGACGCTCAGCGCCACGCTCGCGCTCGCGCTGCTGCCCGACCACCCCGACACACAGGCGGCGATCGCCTCGTTGCGCACCGAGGTGGGGCCGCATGACCTGGTGGACGCGTACGCCAGCGAGTACCTGCTGCTGCTCGAGGAGGCGCCGCCGCCGCTGCTGCGGCGGACGCTGGTGTTGCAGGACTCCGTGCAGTGGTACTGGGGCACCGCCGTATACCCGCATGGCGTGATCACCCCGGCGCTGCCGGCGCGCGTGACCGGGTACGACGGCACCGTGTACGCCGTCACGCAGCCCAACGAGCGGCCCCCGTCGATTCCCGACGGCTACAGCCAGCGCGCACGCACGTGCTGGCTCGGCGCCTGCGTGGTCACGTACCGGCGCGGCTGACGACGATCAGTTGGTGCAGTAGCCGAGCCCGAGCAGCTGCGAGTTGTCCCAGAGACCCTGCACCGGATAGGTCTTGCCGTCGTTGCCGGTGATGTTGAGCACGCCGCCGGGTCCGATGTCGACCCACGCGCACTTGTCGCCGTTCTCCTCGCCGTTGAAGTCGAGCCAGCCGAGATTCGTCGACGCCCCGCCACCGGGGTCGGTCACCGCCTCCTCGATCTCGTGCCCGAGGACGATGGTGAAGCCGTCGACGTCGCCGCCGGGCGCCGCGTTGACGAAGTCCTTGCCGCAGCCGGCTCCGGCGTTGAGCACGTACGGCATGCTGGTGAACGCGAAGGCCGGCGTGCCGATGGGGAACTGGTACCCGGTGTTGGTGCTCCAGTCGTGCCACGCGCAGTACTGGCCCTGGTTGAAGCCGGCGTCGTTGGCGTTCTGCGGCTGCGCCACCACGATGTCGGAGTTGGCGAAGTCGGTGATCCCGAACCGGTGGATGGCGCGCAGTGCCTCGTTGCCGATGTCCTGCGCGGAGAGGTTGTCGTGAATCGCATTGGTGTTGTCGAACCACACGCCGGCGAGCTGCTGGCCCGGGTTGGTGACGTGCAGCTGCCCCGCGCCGCCGTTCTCGTAGTACTGCGTCGAGACGCCGGCCCACGCGGTCCCGCCGATGGCGCCGACGAAGTTCTTCATCAGCGCCGCCACGGGGTCGGCCGTGTTGGACCAGCCCCAGAACACGAGATAGACCTTCGGTGTGACCTCGACGCCGCCACCTCCGTACGTGAGGGGCCCGGGCATGGGGACGCCCAGCGCCGGCACCGGCACCAGGTCGCGCTGCATGGTCCGGGGATGCGGCGACGCCGCCGCCGTGGCAACCACCTCGTGCCGGGGCAGAAACGCGAACACACCGCCGACCACGGCTGCCACAGCCACGAACCCGGTCAGCGCTTGGGCGAGTCGGGTTCGGCGCTTGAACCACGAACCATATCTGCCGTCGCGTTCCCAGTCAGCCATGCGTGTGTCCCTTCTGACCCCGCCGGTCCAACGCCTCCTGAAGCTATTGGCGCGATCATACGCGCAGACATTGCCGAAATCGAGAGGGGCACGGCGGCCGGGCCGTCCAGCGCGGTGGCGCGCCGGATCAGGAAGCGAGCAGCAGCTCGCGGGCGCGCGTCGACAGGTTGCGCAGCGTGCGCAGGATGAGGGGCCATTCGGCGCCCTTGCGCAGGTACCAGATCAGGCCCAGCCCCACCACGTCACCCACGGCCGCCGAGTGATCGGCGCCGGTGAGGATGAGAATCGGCAGGCGGCGGTGGCGGCTGTCGGCGCGAAGCCGGCGCACCAGCTCGAGGCCGTTCATCCCGGGCAGCACGACGTCG
This sequence comes from Candidatus Dormiibacterota bacterium, assembly GCA_036378495.1. Classification (GTDB taxonomy): domain Bacteria; phylum Chloroflexota; class Dormibacteria; order Aeolococcales; family Aeolococcaceae; genus JAFALX01. The sequence continues at coordinate 36,484 of DASUWI010000121.1, read as the reverse complement.
GTGATCACAACTGTGGGCTCGAACGACTCGACCGCCCCCAGGCCGTCCTCTGCCGAGGCGGCCATGTATGTCTGGTAGCCCTCGAGCTGGAGCCGGAGGTCGAGGTAGCGGAGGAACGAGGGATCGTCGTCGACGATGAGAACGCGCTCGTGCGAGCGCTCTGCGTCCATCGGGAGCGCACAGCGTACACGGTGCGGACGGACAAGCCAAGAGCCGCAACGACGGTGCGACAGGGCCGGGTAGGGTGGTGCCGATGACCGGCGGCCCGATCGTGCGCGCGGCCTCCCTCGCCGAGCTGCGGCCGCAGGTCCTGTACCAGATCCTCAAGCTGCGCAGCGACGTGTTCGTCGTCGAACAGGCCTGCGCGTACATGGACATGGACGGCCGCGACGGCGACCCGGACACCATCCACCTCTGGATCGAGGAGCAGGGCGCCGTGGTGGCGACGCTTCGCCTCCTCGGCGGTGAGGTGCCCCAGATCGGCCGCATCGTCACGCGCGCGGACCGCCGCGGCCGGGGGCTGGCCGCGGCGCTGCTGCGCTCGGCGCTGCAGCGGGCCGGGCGCCCCGTCGAAATCAAGGCGCAGGCGCGCTTGCAGTCCTGGTACGAGTCGTTCGGATTCGGGGTATGCAGCCCTGAGTGGATCGAGGACGGCATCCCCCACGTGCAGATGCGCCGCAACCGTTGAGCCGAAGGCGCCCCGAACCCGCCCGGATGGTTCGATGACACCGCCGTCACGGTTCATCGGTCTCGCAAATGAGCCGGAGTCACGCGCCCGACACTCTTCGACGATGACCTCGAGACCGCGGGTGGAGATCGTCGGCTGGACGCAGGGGCGCCGGGCGACCGCGATGCGCGAGTGGCCCGACGACTTCTTCACCCAGGCGGCGGACATGCTCTGTGTCGCCGGCGTCGACGGGTACTTCAAGGCGCTGAATCCCGCGTGGACGCGCGTGCTCGGCTGGTCCCAGGAGGAGCTGCTCGCCCGCCCCTACATCGACTTCGTGCACCCCGAGGACCGCGAGGCCACCCTCGCCGAGGCGTCCAAGATCGTCGGCGGCAACCCATCGGTGCACTTTCGCAACCGCTATCGCTGCGTCAACGGCTCGTACCGATGGCTCGCCTGGACGGCGACCGCGGCGATGATCGACGGCGCCGTGTACGCCAGCGCGCGCGACATCACCACGGCTGTGGAAGCGGACGAGGAGACCGCCCGCCTGCAGCGTGAGAACGACGAGCGCGCTGCACGCGTGCAGGAGATTCTCGCCGGCAACGGCCCGCAGATCGTGCTCCAGCCCATCTTCTCGTTGCAGAGCGGGATGGTGCATGGGTTCGAGGCGCTGTCGCGCTTCCAGCTTCTCCCCGAGCGCACTCCCGACAAGTGGTTCGCGGAGGCGGCGTCGGTCGGTCTCGGCACCGAGCTCGAGATGCGCGCCCTGGGCAACGCCGTGGCGCTGTCACAGCATCTCCCGTCCGGAGTCTTCATGTCGGTGAACGTCTCTCCGGCGACGCTTGCGGCGCCCGAGCTGGACCAGACCCTGTCGCCCGTCCCCTGCGACCGGCTGGTGCTCGAGATCACCGAGCATGCCGCCGTCGCCGACTACAGCGTGCTGAAAGAGGTGCTCAAGCGGCTGCGCTCGCGCGGTGTCCGGCTGGCCATCGACGACGCCGGCGCCGGGCACTCCGGGCTCAACCAGATCGTGCAGCTGCTCCCCGAGTTCATCAAGCTCGACGGCTTCCTCACTCACGGCATCGACTCCGACCCGGTGAAGCGCGCGCTCGCCGCAGCGCTCGTGCGCTTCGCCGCCGACGTCGGGGCGTCGCTCATCGCGGAGGCCGTGGAGCGGCCCGAGGAGCTGGCGGCGCTGGAGGAGCTCAGCGTGGGCTTCGCGCAGGGGTTCTTCCTGGGACGCCCGCTGCCGCTCCCCGGGACCTCACCGCCGCGCCCGCGCATCGTGCGCGACTGACCCGCCCGCGCCGGCCGCCTCAGACGACGACGTTGACGATCCGGTCGACGACGGCGACCACATTCCTGGGCTCGCGACCCGAGAGGAGCTCGCGGACCCGAGGCTGCTCCAGCGCAAGCCGCCGCAGCTCGGCGGCCGGCGTTCCCGCGTCGGTCTCGAGCTGCCCGCGCACCTTGCCGTTGACCGTGATCGCCACGGTGACGCGTCGCGCGCGGGCCAGCTCGGGATCGTGGGCCGGCCACTGGCCGGGGGTGTGCACCGATGCCTCGTGGCCGGTGCGCTCCCAGAGCTCCTCGCTGATGAAGGGCGCGAACGGCGCCAGCAGCAGCAGCAGCGTCTCCGCGTCGACACGCCGGCCGGCGCCACGCTGCGCCTCGTGGTCGACGTCGCGCGCGAACTGCATGAGGAACGCGATCGCGGTGTTGTAGCTGAGAGTCGCGATGTCGTCGTCGACGCGCTTGATCAGCCGGTGACGCCGCCGCTCACGGTCGATGTCGTGCGTGTCATCCGCGGTGGCCGTCTGCGCCAGGCGCCACACGCGGTGCAGGAAGCGCGTCATGCCGGCGATGCCCGCGTCGCGGAAGTCGCCGCCGGACGTGTACGGCCCCAGATACATCATGTAGAGGCGGAAGGCGTCGGCGCCGACGCGCTCGATGTACTCGTCGGGGTTGAGCACGTTGCCCCGGCTCTTCGACATCTTGGCGCCCTCCATCACGATGGTGCCGTGCGCGCGGAAGCGCGAGAACGGCTCGGGCGCCGGCACCAGGCCCATGTCGTGAAGGACGCGCATGATGAAGCGCGAGTACAGCAGGTGCCGAACCGCGTGCTCGTTGCCGCCGATGTACATGTCCACCGGAAGCCACGTCGCGGTGCGCTCCTCGTCGAACGGGACGGCGTCGAAATCGGTGGACGGATAGCGCAGGAAGTACCACGCGGAGTCGAGGAACGTGTCGGACACATCGGTCTCACGGCGCGCGGGGCCGCCGCACTCCGGACAGGTGACGTTGACCCAGTCCTCCACCGTGGCAAGGGGTGACACTCCGGTGCCCGTGGGCCGGAAGTCCTCGAGCTCCGGGAGGAGCACGGGCAGGTCCTCCTCGGGCACGGCCACGACGCCGTCGTCGGGGCAATGGATGATCGGGATGGGGGGACCCCAGTAGCGCTGCCGCGAGATCAGCCAGTCGCGCAGCTTGTACTGCACGCTGGCCTCGCCGCGGCCCAGCTCCTGCAACCGCTGCACCACGGCCTTCTTGCCCTCGTCGCCGGGGAGACCGTCGAAACCGTCGCTGTTGACCATAACGCCCGGGCCGGCGTACGCGGCCGCGGCGACATCACCGCCGGCGATGACCTCCACGATGGGCAGCTCGTGCGCGCGCGCGAACTTCCAGTCGCGCTCGTCGTGCGCGGGCACGGCCATGATGGCGCCGGTGCCGTAGCCGCCGAGGACGTACGGAGCGATCCACACGGGGATGCGCTCGCCGCTGAGCGGGTGCACCGCGCTGGAGCCGGCGTCGATGCCCACCGAGAAGTCGGGCTCGTCGGTGGGACGCAGGCGGTTGCGCCACGCGTTCACGTCGCCCAGCCGCTCGCGCGGCACGAAGTCCTCGAGGTCGGGATGGTCGGCACCGACCACGAGGAAGGTTGCGCCGAACAGCGTGTCGGGCCGTGTCGTGTACACGGTCACGTTGTCGCGCCGGCACCCCTGGAGATCGAAGGTGATCAGCGCCCCCTCGCTGCGCCCGATCCAGTTGCGCTGCATGGTCGTCGTCGAATCCGACCAGTCGAGCGTGTCCAGCGCGTCGAGCAGCTGCTGCGCGTAGCGTGTGATCAGCAACCACCACTGGCGCAGGTAGCGCGTCTCCACGACGGAGTGACAGCGCTCGCAGCGCCCCTGTTCCACCTGCTCGTCGGCGAGCACTGTGAGACACGACGGGCACCAGTTCACGGCCCCTTCCCGTTGCACCGCCAGGCCGCGCTTGAACAGCTGCAGGAACACCCACTGCGTCCAGCGGTAATACGAGGGCTCGGCGGTGTTCACCTCGTGGTCCCAGTCGAACATCGAGCCGATGCGCTTCAGCTGGTTCTCGCGGAAGTTGTGCACCGCCCGCCGCATCACCACCGCCGGGTGCTCGCCGATCTTCATCGCGTAGTTCTCGGAGTGGATGCCGAAGGCGTCGAAGCCCATCGGCTCGAAGACGGTGTCGCCCTTCAGCCGGCGCCAGCGGCCGTAGATGTCGCCGCCCGCATAGGGAATGATGTGGCCCACGTGCAGCCCCTCGGCCGAGGGGTAGGGGAACATCATCAGGTTGTAGAAGGGCCGCTCCGGGTCGTCGAGCGGCGTGCGGTAGTCGCCTCGCTGCTCCCAGATGCGGCGCCATTTCGCCTCCACCCGGACGTGGTCGTAGTCGTCGATCTGCGGGCGCGGGGCCGCAGCCGCAGGTGCCTCCATGACTACACGGTACCCAGAAACCCGTCCCGCGGGGACGTCATTCAGCCGCGTGGGTCTCGCGGGCCCTGCGCTCGTTGCGCGCGAACGATTCCTGCAGCGTCCAGCTGTTGCCGTCCGGATCGCTGAAATAGACGTGCCGTCCCCACGGCTGTTCCTCGACGTCGCTCAGGTCGACACCGTTCTCTGCCAGCGCAGCCCGCGCCGCCGCGGCGTCATCGACGCACAGGATCAATCCCTTCAGCGTCCCCGGCTCCATTCCCGGAGCGCGCGGGCTGATGTGTATCGAGCAGCCGGATCCCGGAGGCGTCAGCTGCACGAAGCGAACGCTCTCGTTCATCTGCACATCCATGTCCACGGCGAAGCCGAGCTTGTTTGCATAGAAGTCCTTGGCGACATCGGTGTCTCGTACCGGGACGGGGATCACTTCGAGGGTCATGTTCATGAGGGACTCCTCCTTGCAGCGTCGGGGACCTCGCCCACCGGATGCGACGATGGATCATAGCGACGGGCCGCCGGATGGAGCCCAACCGCACCCGGCTGGACGAACCGCGAGCAGCGCGCTCGCGCGACAGCCATGCACCAGGAACCCGAGGAACCCCGACAATGGGCCCATGGGCATGTGGCAGCGCTTCCGTCTCGTGATGCGGGGGAAGGCGAGCAGGGCGCTCGACTCGATGGAGAATCCGGCCGACGCGTTGGAGCTGGCCTACGAGAAGCAGCTCGACGCCCTGCAACGGGTGCGCCGCGGGGTGGCGGACGTGGTGACCGCGCAGAAGCAGCTCGAGATCCAGGGTCGCCAGATGGAGGCCAACCGCACGCGGCTCGACGAGCTGGCCCGGACAGCGCTGGCGCAGAACCGCGAGGAGGTCGCCGCCAGCGCGCTGACCCAGTCGGAGCTCGTCGAGGGCCAGCTCGCCAACCTGCGACAGCAGGCGGACGCGCTCACCCAGCAGCGCGAGAACCTCGAGGTGGCCGGGCAGCGGCTCCAGGCTCGCGTGGCAGCGATGCGCACCCAGAAGGAGACGCTCAAAGCCCAGTACAGCGCCGCCCAGGCCACGGTGCACGCGGGTGAGACGGCCACCGGGATCAGCAAGGAGATGGACGAGGTGCAGCAGCTCCTGGAGCGCGCGCGCGACAAGATGCTGCACACGCAGGCGCGCGCGGAGGCCGTCACCGAGCTGATGGACACCGGCGTGCTCAGCCGGCTCGGCGCAGGCGGCATGGAGGGCATCGAGGCGCAGGTGCGGGCGACGGCGGTGGAGCAGTCCGTCGATCAGCGGCTGGCAACGATGAAGGCGGAGCTGGGGCTGACCGCCCCAGGCCCGGCGAGCCGTATCGAGGCCGGCACCACCGAGGCGGCGGAGGCCGCCGACGCGGAACAGGAGCGCGGGGCCTGATGCCGGCGCGGGCGTCCATGGGGTTCTGGCAGCGAGCACGGCTCGTGCTCAAGGGCGACATCGGTCCGCGGGTGGCCGGCGTCCAGCACTCGCAGCCGGAGGAGGAGCTGTCCGGCCCTCAGCTCGCGGCGCTGGAGGAGATCGCGGCGCGCATGGCGACCATGGCGGAGGCGCTCAAGGAGCTGGATGCCCGCGCGCAGATGCTGAACCGCAGCCCCGAGGGCACGGAGCCTGCCGAGCGAGCCCAGGTGCAGGTGGCGATCATCGACGAGCTGCTCGATGGCGTCCATCAGCTGCGCACCGCGCTGGACGCGCAGAGTGTCGAGCTCGCCGAAGCCGAGCGGCGCCTGACGGGAGGCGACAACACACTGACGGCGTAGTGCAGCGCTGCACTCGCCACCGCACGCGCGGATCTGATGGTTGAATGCGCGGCATGCGCAGGCTGTTCGAGCTTGTCCTGACACAATCGCGGGCCGTCGTCGCGATTCCCATCACGGTGCTGGTGCTGGCAGCGATCGGCGCGTTCGTGTACGGCGCCGCCGTATTCATCAACGGCATCACCGAGGTGGTGTCACACCCGTTTCCCGTGGGCAACAAGATCGGCATCTTCCTGCTCGACATCGATCTGTTCCTGATCGGGGCGACGCTCCTGATCGCCGCGATCGGCTTCTACGAGCTCTTCTTCGAACGCATCGGTCATGAGGGAGGCCGGCGCATGCCCCAATGGCTGCAGATGCACGACCTCAACGACCTCAAGGTGCGGGTGATCAGCATGATCGTGCTGATCGTTGCGGTGAGCTTCGTGGAGACGGTGGTCGATCAGGTCTCGGGAACCGAGGTGCTCGAGCTGGGAGCCGGCATCGCGCTCGTGGTCGCAGCGCTGACGGTGTTCATCCGATTCGGCGGCCGGCCGAGGAACGAGGGCTGAGCGCTATGTGCCTTCCGGTGGCTGCAGCACCGCGAAGATCGCTCCCTGGGGGTCGTGCAGGATCGACCAGCGGCCAGCGTCGGAGCATCAATCGGGCCCATGAGCACGGAGGTCGGTGATGACAGAGACAGACGACCGGTGGGAGCGATACGGACGAGCGATGCTGCAGGCCATGCAGGAGGTGCTCGCTGAGACGCCGGCAGACCTGCATCCACTGCTCCTGGAGACGGCCGATTACTGGCTCTCGCTGGGGCTGGCGATCGGCCGCAACGACCCCGATGCCGCGGCGAAGCTGCTCGACGTGATCGAGGCGGATGGTCCTGAGCGCGCCGAGCTCGATGACGACGCCGCCCAGTTCAGCGCGGACGCGCTCGCGTGAGACGGCGTGGCTTGGTCTCGAACATGTATCGCGCGGCCCGGGTGGCGAACGACATCAGCGCGCTGGCATCGGGAAACCCGCACCGCATCACCCGGCGCGCACGCAACCGCATCGTGGGCCGCGCGCTGGGCCGTGCCGGCGTGTGGCGGCTGCTCTGGGGATGATCAGCGCGGTGCGTGCTGCCGCGTATCCGCGTCACGCGCCGCGCGCAGCGCGAGCACCCACCAGGCGAGGTCGTCGAACAGCCGCGTCGCCTGGTTCTCGAACATCTGTGGCTCCTTGAGGTTTCCCTCGGCGTCGAACAGACGCGGTGCGAACTGCAACACAAGCGAGGTCCTCACCGGCGCCATCTGCAGCTCGACTGACACCTCGCGCAGCTGCTGCATGGCGCGCACCCCGCCCGACCACCCGCCGTACGTCACGAAGGCCACCGGCTTGCGATTCCACTCGCGATACACGGAGTCGAGCGCGCTCTTGAGCACCGCGGGGTAGCCGTAGTTGTACTCGGGGCTGATGATCACAAAGCCGTCGGCGCGGCCCACCACCTCGGCCCAGCGCTTCGCCTCGTCGTCGTCCTCGTAGTCGCTTGCCGCCGCCGGCCTGGCCCTGTTGTAGTAGGCGTGCTGCCAGTCACGCAGGTCGGCCAGCTCGAACGTGAGGTCGGTGCGCTGCTCCGCCTGGCGCATGAACCAGCTCGCGATCACGCCGCCGAAGCGGTGCTCGCGTGCACTCCCCAGGATGACAAGGACGTGGGGTGGGGTTTCGCGCGTTGCCGTCGCCATGCTTCGGGGTCTGACGATAGCCGGTGCTGCGCGACGCCCGGCGTCACGGCAGCCGGTAGCATCGGCCGCGGTGGCAGCGGTGGCGGCGGAAGCCCTCCTCCGAGCGCGATTCCAGCGGCAGCGCCTCACGAACGCTGCTCGTCTGGGCGCGGACCCGGCGGCGGTGGCGCGCGCCGTGTGTGCGGTGCAGGCGCAGGAGCTCAATGCGGGGTGCCTGTCGCTGCGCGCGCGCAGCGTCGGGCTGACCCGGACCCACGTCCTGGGAGCGCTGGATGACGACCGCACGCTGGCGTGGACGTGGTTGATGCGCGGCACGCTGCACATCTGCGCGGCCGACGATGTGCGCTGGCTGCTCTCGCTGGTGGGCCCGCTCAATGCGGCGCGCGACGCGCGCCGCCGCGCACAGGTGGGTCTCGATGACGACGCGTGCGCCCGTGGCGTGCGTGTCATGCGACGCGCGCTGAGCAGCGGCCCACTCACGCGGCATGAGCTTCGCGTGGCGCTGCTCGCCGCCGGCATCGACGTCACGCGTGACCCGCAGGCGCTGATCCACCTGATCGCGTACGCGGCGAGCCGCGGTGTGATCGTGGTGCTGCCACCGGTTGGCCGTGACAACCGCTTCGGGCTGCTGGAGGACTGGATTCCGAAGGGCACCGCGCCGTCTGGCGACGCGGCCGAGGCGGAGCTCGCGCGCCGCTACTTCGGTGCCTACGGCCCGGCAGCGGTAGCCGACTTCAGGACGTGGGCGGGCGTCCCTGCCCCCATGGCACAGCGCGCGGTTGCACGCATCGCCGGCGAGCTCGACACACAGGAAACCGCCGCCGGCGAGCTGCTCACCTTGCGCGCCCGCCACAGGACTCGTGTACCCGAGCGGGAGCGGATCACAGTCCGCCTGCTGCCTCGCTGGGACACGTACCTGCTCGGCTACCGCAGCCGGATGCTGATGCTCGATGCGTTGCACACGCCGCGTGTGTGCGTGGGGGGCATCATCAAACCCTCCGTGTGTGTCGACGGACACATCGAGGGAATCTGGGAGCTGCGGCGGGAGCGGGCGTCCTGGCGCATCGAGCTGCAGCCATTCGCCCGGTTCAGCACCGACGTCGAAACGGGGATACGCGCCGAATGCGCTGCTCTCGCATCCTTTCTCGACGCTCCCGTCCGCGGTGCCGAGGGCATCACAATGCCGGGGCGCTAGTCGCGCTGCACGGAGGAACACCATGGAGATCCGACGCAAGCCACCGACGGTGAAGGGCCCCGCCGAGTGGTTCACCGGCGAGGTGTGGATCGACGGCCTGGCCGAGTCACCCGGTCGCTCGGCCTGGGGAATGTCGTCGGTGCACTTCACGCCGGGTGCGCGCAGTGCCTGGCATCGCCACGCCGTCGGGCAGGTGTTCTTTGTGTTGGAGGGCGAGGGACGCGTGCAGTCACGCGGTCAACACGTCAGCGTCATCCGGCAGGGTGATGTCGTGACCACGCCAGCGAGCGAGTGGCACTGGCATGGCGCGGCACCGGATCACTTCATGACCCATCTCTCGGTCACCGAGGGTCACACGGAGTGGAGTGACCACGTCACGGACTCGGAATACAACGCGACCGACCACTGAGCGCCGCGGCGCGCCGTGCCTGACCGGCCGCGCGGCAGCCGTATACTTCACCCTCCTGCCGACGTAGCTCAGTGGTAGAGCAGCGGTTTCGTAAACCGCTGGCCGGGAGTTCGAATCTCCCCGTCGGCTGACGCGCCGAGTCCGCTGTTCAGACCGCCGCTTGTCGCTCCTGAACGCGTCCCACCGCTCGCGCCAGAAACGCCGGCCGCCCAAGCGCAAAGCCCTGCCCGTAGCGGACGCCGAACTCGCGCATCGCCTCGACCATCCGCAGATCGGAGACCCCCTCGGCGATCAGGGTCGCGCCGCTCGCCGAGGCAAACGTCACCACCGCGCGCACGGCGCCCGCCGCACTCGGTTCGCCCGCGTGCTCGGTGAGCCGCCGCGCCACCTTGATGAACTCGGCGTCGGCGGCCTCGAGCACCTCCAGCGTTGAGTGACCCTCGCCCACGTCATCGAGTGCGAAACGGAACCCATGGCCGCGGTACTCGGCGAGCACGACACGCATGCGCGTCAGGTTGCGGATCACCTCGCGCTCGCTGATCTCGAGCACGACGTCTTGAGGTCTGCGGCCGGTCCACCGCAGAAGCATCAGCATCTGGTCGCAGTCGTGCACGGGATCGAGCAGTGCACGCGCGCTCACGTTGACGAAGAGCAGCGTGCCCTCCGCGAGATCCGCCGCGCCCTCCAGCGCGGCGCGCCTGCTCACCCAGTCCAGGTCGCGCGAGTAGCCGAGCTTCTGCGCGGCGGCGAAGAGATCCTCGACCGACGCGTCCGCGCTCGCTGACGACGGGCGCAGCAGCGCCTCGTAGCCGATGACGTCACCGGTGTCAAAGCGCACGATCGGCTGGTATGCCGAGCGGCTGAGCCGGCGCTCGAGCACCTGCTCCAGCGTGTCCATCCACCCACTGACGCGGTCGCCCGTGTGCATGCTGGCCATGGTCACGCTGCCGATGCGGTCGCGCTTCGAGCGCAGCAGCGCGGCGTCGGCGCGGGCGACGAGCTCGTCGCCGGTCTCGCGCCCGTCCCATTGCGCGACACCGGCCGAGGCACGCTCCGGCGTGAACTCGGTGAGCCGCTGCACCACCACCGCCGCCTCGTCGCTGGCGCAATGCGGCATCAGGACTGCGAACTCGTCGCCGCCGTAGCGAGCGAGCAGATCCTCCTCGCGCAGCGCCGCACGCCATCCCTGGGCGACGTTGATGAGCAGCTGGTCGCCGCGCTGGTGTCCCCAGTCGTCGTTGAACTCCTTGAAGCCGTCAAGATCCAGCAGCGCCACCGACAGCGGCTCACCGTTTCGGGCCGCGGCGGCGAGACATGCGGCCAGCTCGTCGTTCCACGTGCGCCTGTTGGCGACCCCGGTGAGCGGGTCGATGCGAGCAGCGTCCGCCAGCTTTCGTTCCGCGATCTTCCGCGCCGAGATGTCCTGCACCAGCGCGATGCGCCGCCGCGCCCGCGGCCCGCTCAGCCTGTGCACGACGGTCTCGATATCGATGACGGTGCCGTCCTTGCGCACCAGGCGCGCCTCGCCGTGCCACGGCATCGCACGCTCGCTCATGGGCCCACGCATATGAGCTTCGATCGCCGGGCGATCCTCCGCAAGCGCGTAGTCGCGGAAGCTCGTCCCCTCCAGCTCCGCCACGCTGTATCCCGTGATCGCGGCGAAGGCGTCGTTGACGTATACGAGCGTGCCCGCCTCGGCGACCAGCAGGCCTGCGCCGAGCTCGCTCAACGCCTCCAGCAGCGACTGCGTGCGATCGGTCTGGTTGCGCAGCTCATGCGACAGGCGCACGCGGTCCATCGCCACCGCGACGGAGTCGGCGAACTCGGCGAGCGTCTTGAGCTCGTCGATGCCGAACAGTGGCGAGAAGGCGCTCGCGACCACGACGAGCGTGTCGCCGCCCCCGACCGTGCTCATCGGCACCAGCGCGATGTTGCCGTGCAGCAGGCGTGGGCCTGTTCGGCGACCGGTCATCGCTCTGCTCGTGAACGAACGCAGCTCCTTGGACGACAGCTCCCCGCCGCGCGACGCCAGCACTGCGCCGTCCGCGCTCAGCAGGAATGCGGCGCGTGCACCGACGAACCGCATCGCCCACTCCACCGCGCGGGCGGCCATCGTGGCCGGGTCGTCATTGAACGCAAGCAGCTCGCTGTTGGCGCGCTGATACGCGTCGGTCTCGGCGTGACGCCAGTGGCGGCGCAGCCACCGCGGGGGAGCGAACCCGATGTAGAAGAGCGGCATTGCGGCGGTCGCCACCACCGAGAGCACGACACCGGTGGCTGCGTCGGTTGGGGTCCTGGTCGCCGCCGACGCGAGTGCGGTGCCCAGCGCGAAGACGAGCGCTGCGGCGATGCCGAGGTAGCCTGTCGACAGGGCACGCAGCCGCTTGCGCTGCACCACCGGGAGGCGTCGTGCCGCCAGCCGGAACTGCAGCGCGGGCTCGACGATGCAGAGCGCCCACTCGAGGATGAGGGCGCAGAGCACGATCAAGACGAACAAGCTCGGCTTGGTCAACTGCGGCCCGAAGTCGATGGGCACCGCCAGGCAGCTGGTCGCGATGAGCACGGCGAGCAGCGCCAGCCGAACCCAGGAGGAGACCGGCAGCAGCGTGTGGCGCAGCTCGACAAGCGCGTACCCGGAGCCCATGAAGAGCAGCACGCTGAGAAGAGCGACCCCGGGTGGCACCTTCACCAGCTCGTCGATCTGTCCCAGCAGCACCACCAGCCCGAGGAAGCCGAGCGCCACCGCAAGGCAGGCGCGAGTCCGTCCGCGCCGGCGCACCCAGCTGGCCACCGCGAGGGCGCCGATCAGTGCGAACCCGGCCGCGTCGACGTGTCCCAGCGCAGCTTCTACGCCGGTCACCCCTGCCCCCAATGCATGTGTCGCCGATCCTGCGCCTTGCGATGACCAGCGAACACTCACAACCTCGTAACACGGACGTCGCGGAGATGGGTGCGCGCGGTAAAAGCCCTTGGGGCTACGGCGTTTCCTGGTCGCCCCGCGCGTTGTGGTACGAGGATTCCACAAGCCCTGCGACCACGTCGACCTCGTCGTCGGTGCGCGGCGCGAACACCATCATGGCCACGCTTCGGCCCTGCATCCGGGCCGCAAGCGGATGGGGCTCGGCCCAGCCGGCCCTCATCGCCGCGAATGCCAGGTCTCGCGGCAGCACCATGTGCAGGCTCTGATCCGGAGCCGGGTGGAGGTGGGCGAACTCACGGCCCACCATGAAGGCATCCGCCGAGCCGCGTGCGGCCGTCTCCTCGAGGACGAGCGCACGCGCGCCCGGCACCGACACGCCGGATCGTTCCTCGGCGACACCGGGGAGCGCGAAGACCCGGCGCGCCAGCGCCTCGCGCGGCCCGTCATCCCTGGGCTGCTGGTCGAGCTGCTGGTGCGGCATTCCCTGCGAGGTGGCCGGCTTCGGTCCCGCTCGGGCGGGCAGCGGCTGCATCACGGCGCCGATGCTAGCGGTCGCGGAGCCAGCGCAGGTACACGGCGTCGCCCCCGGCCGCGCGGCACTCGACCAGCCGGAAGCGACGCGGCGGCAGCCCGGCGGCGTCGAACAGCGACGGGCCGGCACCCACCGCGACCGGCGCCACGGTCACGACCACCTCGTCGATGCGGTCGAGCGCCAGCGCCTGACCCGCGATCGAGCCGCCACCGGCAAGCCAGACGTTGGCGCACCCGGCCGCCTCGATCTCGGCGAACACCGGCTCCAGCGCGCCCGACACGCGGCGCACCGGAGCGGCGCCACCCGAAGCCGCAGCGAGTAGCGACTCGTCGTGCGTCACGAGCCACGTCGGCAGATCGCCGTGCGGCCAGCCGTGCCCGCCGCGCAGCCGCCCGCGCAGCGTCGACGCGCCGACGATGACGGCGTCGATGCCGGCGAGGAACGTGCCGAAGTCATCCCCGCTCTCGTCCGCCGTCCCAATGGTGTCCAGAAAGTCGAGGCTGTCGCGCGAATCGGCGATGCGGCCGTCCATGGACATCGCCGTGTACCAGATCACGTGCACGACGAGCGGCTCAGGTCGTGATGGCGCCGGCGCGGAAGGCGAGGTACTGGTGCACCGATCGCACCGCCGCCGATCCCTCGCCCACCGCCGCCGCAACCCGCTTCGTGGACCCGGAGCGGACATCGCCGACGGCGAAGAGACCCGGATGGCTCGTCTCGAAGGGCAGTGGCTGGCGGCCCAGCGTGCGCCAGCGCTCGCCGCGAGCGTTGCCGTCGAGCTCCAGGTCGGTGAGCACGAAGCGGTGGCCGTCGAGCGCCACGCACCCTGAGAGCCAGTCCGAGTTGGGTTCGGCGCCGATGAAGGAGAAGAGCGCACCGCACGCCAGCTCCTGCTCGCCGCCGGGACGCTGCACGCGAACGGCGCGCAGCGTGCCGTCCTCGCCCTGCAGACCGACCACCTGAGCACCCGTGTGCACCGTGATCGCGGGGTGCTCCACGATGCGGTCGACCAGGTACCGCGACATGCTCTTGCGCAGGTCGTCGCCGCGAATGACGACGTTGACCGGACTGCCTCTGTCGGCCAGGTACATCGCCGCCTGGCCTGCTGAGTTGCCGCCACCAACGACGACAACTGGTGAGCCCGCGCACTGGCGCGCCTCGTCCTCGGTTGCTGCGTAGAAGACACCGCGGCCCTCGAAGCGCTCGAGCTCCGGGATGGCGAGCCGGCGGTATCGCGCACCGCTCGCAGCGATCACGGCGCGGGCCGCGATGACGGTTCCGTCACTGAGATGCAGACGGAGGTAGCCGTCCTCATCCCGCAGTGACGCCACGGTGCACGGCGCGGTCATCTGGGCACCGAACTTCTCGGCCTGCACGAACGCGCGCTGCGTGAGGTCGCCGCCGCTGATGCCGGTGGGAAACCCCAGGTAGTTCTCGATGCGCGAGCTCGATCCCGCCTGGCCACCGGGCGCGATCATCTCCACCCCGAGCGTGTTGAGCCCCTCCGACGCGCCGTAGACGGCGGCCGCGAGCCCGGCGGGACCTCCGCCGACGATCACGAGGTCGAACGTGCGCGTCGGGAGGTTCGCCACGGTCAGGCCGAGGAACTCGCCGAGCTCGCCGACTGTCGCCCGGCGCAGCACGGCACCGACGGTGATCACCACCGGGAGATCGGCGGTGCCCACGCCGAAGGCGTGCAGGATCTCCTCCACCGCGGGGTCGGCGTCGGGGTCGAGGTACTGATGCGGGATGCGCGTGCGCGCCAGGAACTCGCGGAGGCGGAGCGCGTCGGGTGAGTAGCGCGATCCCACCACGCGGACGGCTTCCGACGCGCCGCTGACCAGCAGCGCACGCCGTGCCAGGAGCGATGCGAGGATCACATCGCCGAGCCGGGTGTTGGTGGCGATCAGGTGACGCAGCGCGTCACGTTTCACCACCATGACCTCGCCGGACTCGACGACGCGCGCCGTCACGAACGCGCGCAGGCCGGTGATGAGGTTGAGCTCGCCGATGAACCGCCCCGGCACATGACGCGCCAGCAGGCGCTCGTGCCCGTCCGACTCGATGACGATCTCGACCACACCCGACAGAACCACGTAGAAGTCCGGCGTCGGGTCCCCGGCTCGGAACAGCTCGTCGCCGGTGTGGATCGTGCGGTGCGCGCCAACGGCCTCAAGGGTCGCGAGGTCGTCGGCGGTCAGTAGCGGGAAGGCGACCGGGTCGTCGGGTGCCGCGGCTTGCACGCACACAGTGTCGGCGATCCGGCGTCGCGCTGCCTCCGGCCGCCTGGTTATGCGGCGGCGCGCAACACGAGGACCTGCGGCACCGGGACGCCGTCGCCGGCCGTGCGCCGCGCAACCGTCCTGCGGCGGCGGCGCAGCTCCGCGTAGGCGAGCGCCCCACCGAGCGCGGGAACCGCCGTCAGCGTCAGCCGTTGCAGGAGCGCCGCCGCCGCGGCGACCGCGGGGTTGACCCCCAGGATCACGAGCGTCCCGACGACCGTCGCCTCATTGGCGCCGACGCCACCGGGGAGCAGGCTCAGCGCGCCGCCGACGAACGACGCGGCGAGAACCAGCGAGATGTTCCACCAGCCGAGGTTGTCGACGTGCAGGCCGTGCAGCACGAGTCCGAGCGCGGCGGTGGCGGCCAGCACGCGACCCAGGTCCATCACCGCGCCCGCGCCGACGGCCGGCATGCGCAGCAGCCGCGCAGTCTGGCGCTGCAGCGATTCGACGCCGGCTGCAAAACGGCGCAGCCCCGGCGTGCAGCGCACGCCGCGCAGCACGACGCGAAACAGCCGCGCAACGCTGAGCAGCGTGATCACCGCGGCGATGCCCCCGGCCACGACGAGCACCAGCCAGATCCCGTTCGGCAGATGACCCAGCGCGGGGATGGCCGCAAGGACGACGAGCAGCGTGAATGTGAGCTCCTGCACCGTGACGGTGGCGGCGGCGGCTCCGGCGTCGACGCCTGACGAGCGGCTGACCAGCATCGCCCGGGTGAGGTCTCCGAGCGGCACCACGGCCGTCATCGCCTGGCCCGCGAAGTTGATCAGCTGGCTGTCAACCAGACGGACACGCGCACCGGCGGCGCGGAGCAGGAGATGCCAGCGGAGACCCTGCAGCGCATAGAAGCCGAGCATCAGGACGAGGATCGGAATGAGCGTCCAGCTCTCGAAATGCGCGAAGGCCGATGCGACCGACCGCGGATTCACGGCCATCAGCAATCCGCCGACGCCGGCGACGGCAGCACCGGGAAGGATGGCCTTGCGCATCATTCGCGATCTCCTGTGTGGCGGCCGCGCGGGCGGCCTCGGGCTGACACACGTGTAGACGCCGGCAATCCGGCGGACTCATCGCAACCCGCCGACTCGGGACCCGAGTACGCTTCGCGTCGGGCCCGGGGGCCGGCGGACCCTCACCGGGACGGGACGAGGTGCAGCGGACGGTCCGCAGGAGCGCGTGATGGGCATCCCCACCGAACCGATCGGCAGCATTCCCCGTCCGCGGTCGCTCATCGACGCGATGGTCGACTTCGCCGAGGGACGCATCTCGGCCGAGGCGCTGCAGCGCGCGGGCAGCGACGCGGTGCGCGACACGATTCAACTGTTCGAGGCGACGGGCTCGCCGGTGATCACCGACGGCGAGCAGACCAAGCCCTCGTTCGCCACCTATCCGCTGACCGGCCTGCCGCTCGACCCCGGCGGCGTGGTCATCCCCTTCGCCGACGGCCACACGCGGCAGCTCCCGCTGCTGACGGCGGGGCCCTTTCGCTATGGCGTGCACGCCGACGCGTACCTCGACGTCGCCCGGCAGTTCGCGCACGTCCCCGTCAAGCAGGCGGTGATCGCGGCGTCGGTCCTGAGCCTGATCTATCCGGAGAGCGGCATTCCCGGCTACTCCCGCGACGCCTTCATCGCCGACCTCATCGACGAGGCCGAGGCGGACATCCGGCGCTCGCTCGAGCACGGCGCCGACTCGGTGCAGATCGACTTCACCGAGGGACGGCTGGCGTTGAAGCTCGATCCCGGCAAGGGCGTGCTGAACGCGTTCATCGACCTCAACAACGCGGTGCTCGATCGATTCAGTGACGCCGAGCGGCAGCACATCGGCGTGCACACGTGTCCCGGCGGCGACCAGGATTCGACGCACAGCGCCGACATCGACTACGCCGATCTGCTGCCCGCGCTCTTCAGCCTCAAGGCGCACAACTTTTACATCGAGCTCGCCGGCGAGAGCGACCGGGCGCGCGTGCTCGGCATCATCCGCGACAGCTCGCGCGACGACCAACGCGTGTTCATCGGTGTCACCGATCCCATCAACCCGCGGGTCGAGACACCAGAAGAGGTGCGCGACGCCGTCCTCGAGGCCGCGGAGTACATCCCGGTCCAGCGGCTGGGCACGTGCGACGACTGCGGGTTCTCGCCGTTCGGCGACGACACGTCGACGTCGCGGGACACGGCGTTCGCCAAGATCCGCGCGCGCGTCGAGGGCACGCGCATGGCCGAGGAGAAGCTCGGGGCCGCGGCCGGCGCGGGGCGGTAACTGCTCGCCATCGAGTGGTGCTTCGCGCATCAGTCGCACGCAGGCGCGTGTGCCGTCCGCGGGACGGCGATCAGCGGGTGCGGTCGAGCTCGGCGAGCCGAGCGCGCGCCTCCTCGAGCGCACGCAACGCTTCCTCGTGACGGCGCTGCGCACTCGCCAGCTGCTCGGCGGCGGCGCGCTCGATGGCCTCGGCGCGGCGCACGTCGGCAACCGCCGCATCACTCCGCTTGCGCGTCGCGGCCGCCTCACGTTCCACCGCATCCGCGGCGGCCGCCGGCGCAAGCGGTGCGTCGGTGATCGGGAATGTCGCCGCCTCCGGCTCGGCGGTGAGGCGGCCGTCGCGCAGAGCGCGCCATGTGTCGTCATCGCCGATGGACACGGCGCGCAGGCCGTCACTGATCCGGCGCAACGTCGCCTCCGGCGCGGGGTGGCCGGACGCGCCGAGCACCATGCCGAGGCGCCGCGTCACCACGTCGAGCTGCTGACGCTGCCGCTCGCCGGCTCGCTGCATCGCCGCCGCAGCGGCACGATCACCGCCGAGCACGCGATCCTGCGCCCGCCGCAGCGCGACGCTCGTCTCGCGCAGCATGTCGAGGTCGTGGCGGGCCACAACTCCGGCCTGGTTGAGCGACCACAGCGCAACCGACGGCTTGCGCAGTGCCGCGATGCGCGCCGCCAGGGCGGCGTTCCCGCGTTTGCGCAGAGCTCCCACCGCGTCGGTGCGCGCCGCGACGAATCGATCGAGCGGGGCACGCATCACCTCGGCGGTGATCCGCGACTCCTCGTCCGCCATTGCCGCTGACCGTACACCCGGCGGGTGGCCCCGGTGTGCGGCTCGTATCCCGCCAACCCTGGCTGCAACGCGTGGGCCGGGCAGGGTGGCATCGATGGAAACGCCCTGCCCGAGACGTTGCAGGCGCGCACCCTGCAAACCGGACAGCGACGGCAGTAGAATCCCGCCCCAAGTCGTTTCCCCCGGGATGAGGTGGCGGTGACAAATCCCTGGCGGCATGCTTCGGGTCGGCTGGTCGCGGCGGCGGCCGGTGCGCTGCTGGCTGCTGCGCTGCTGGCGGTCACGGTGGCCGCGGATCCGAGCCAGCCGCAGATCATCCTGCGGTCGAGCTCCGGGGCCCCGGGCGCGAGGGTGCAGGGGTTCGGTACCGGGTTCGCCATGGGTGCCGGTCCCGTGCAGATCCGCTTCAACGCCGCCGAGGGCCCCACGCTCTGGTCGGGCGATCCGGGCGGACCCGGCGCCGTCATGTTCACCTTCACCGTCCCCAACGTGAGCGCCGGCATGGATCGCGTGGTGGCCACCCAGAACGACCTCAGCGGCGCGCCGATTCCGGGGACCCCGGTCACCGCGCCCTTCCGGGTGATGACGGTGCCCGGCTCGCCCACCCCAACGGCGAACCCGAACGACAACAACTCCCGGACGCAGCCGACCCTGGTTCCCGCACCGGTGAGCCAGCAGCCCGTGCTGGAGCAGCGGCAACCTGCGCCGCTGACCGCGCCCGCGGCGGTGCCCGCCGCACCACCCGCGGCCGCCCCGGCCGCTCCCGCCGCGCCATCCGCGCCGCGGACCGCCCCCGCGCCCGCCCCGACGCCGCTGTTCAAGCCGCCGCAGGTCGCCTCGCTGTGGCGCGTCGGCGGTGCGGTGCCACAGGTCTCCCCCACGCTGGCCCCGATCAGCCCCACCCCGGATGATCCACCGGTGCTGCTCCTGGCCATCGATGCCATCGCCATGGGCGGCGCCATCGTGGTGATCGCGCTCGCTCTCCAGCCGCAGGCCAGGCGGAAGCCGCGGGTGGCGATCGCGATGGCAGCTGCGGCTGCGCCGGCTCCGGCCCCGGCTCCGCCGTCGCCGCCCGCCCGGCGCGGATTCATGTTCTCGGACTGGTGAGCTCAGAGCGTCCAACGCTCTTCGAGTTCGCCGGGGGGGAGCCCGCCTTTCTGGCCCTGGCGCGCGCGCACCACGCACGCTGCCTCGCCGATCCCGAGCTCAACCATCCCTTCTCGCACCCGGACCAGCATCCACAGCATGTCGAGCGGCTGGCGGCTTACTGGGCCGAGGTGCTCGGCGGCCCGCCGCGGTACTCGGAGACGTGCGCCGACGAGTCGTACGTCCTGCAGCTGCATGCCGGCAACGGCGACATGAGCGACCTCGGCCGGCGTTTTGTCGACTGCTTCGTGCGCGCGGCAGACGATGCGAACCTGCCGGCCGACGCCGAGTTTCGCGCCGCGCTGCGCGCCTACATGGAGTGGGCGGTGTCGCGCGTGCTCCGGTATCCCGGCCCGGGCGATGTGGTGCCGCGCGACCTGCCGATGCCGCACTGGAGCTGGGACGGGCTGCAGCCGGGGATCGTCCCGGACTGAGCAGGCGTCAGGCGGGACGCGACGACGGGGCCGCGGCGGCCGGCCGCAGGGCGTCGACGACGAGGTCGACGCAGCGCGCCATCTGACCCTGGTCGCTGGTGATGTGCGCCGTGTGGGACAGCCCCTGGATCAGCGCGCCGATGTCGTCCGCGGTCACGTCGCCCCGGATCGCGCCAGCCTGCTGGGCCCGCTCGAATAGCTGGCGCACCGCATCAAACAGGTCGCCGGCGGCCTGCTCCTTGACGGCGGCGAAGTCGAGCCCGGCACCGGCGAGCGCGTCGGCCAGGGCCTTGAACTCGCAGGATTCGGAGGTGATGCGGCGGATGAAGCCGCAGAACGCGGCACCCGGATCCGGGTCGCTCAGCCCCTGCTGCGCCGCCTCCACCAGCGGCGCGACGTGCGCCGCGACGATGGCGCGCATCAGCGCCTCCTTGGTGTCGTAGTTGCGGTAGACGGTGCCGACCCCGACGCCGGCGCGCTCTGCGATGCCGTCGATGGACGCCTCCATGCCGCGATCGCGGAACTCCGCCTCGGCCGCGTCGAGGATCGCCACCCGGTTGCGCTGGGCATCGGCTCGCAGGGGCCGCCCACCACCCGCCGCGGAGCTCAGAGAAAACACGGGCACCCTTGACAAACGGAACCTAGGTTCCGTATCTTGCAGCACATATCTGGAACCGACGCTCCGATTTTAGAACAGGGAGATCAGAAATGACCAGAGCCCCCCGGCAAGAGTCCAGCCCGTGGCTGATCCTGGTGATCGTCGCTCTGGCGCAGTTCATGGTCATCCTCGACGCCACCATCGTGAACGTGGCGCTGCCATCCATCCAGCGAGCGCTGCACTTCTCCACCGGCAGCCTGCAGTGGGTGGTGAACTCCTACACGCTCACGTTCGGCGGCTTCCTGCTGCTCGGCGGGCGCGCCGGCGACCTCTTCGGCCGCAAGCGCGTCTTCCTCGCCGGTGTGGTCCTGTTCTCGCTGGCCTCGCTGCTCAACGGCATCGCCGGCTCGGCAGCCGTGCTCGTCGCGGGCCGGGCGCTGCAGGGACTCGGCGGTGCGCTGATCGCCCCGGCGGCGCTGTCGGTGATCACCACCTCGTTCGCCGAGGGCAAGGAGCGCACCCAGGCACTGGGGGTGTGGAGCGCCGTGGCCGTCGGCGGTGGCGCGGTCGGCCTCCTCCTGGGCGGGATCATCACGCAGCTCCTGTCGTGGCAGTGGGTGTTCTTCGTCAACGTGCCCGTGGGGCTCGTGACGCTGCTCCTGGCGGTCCGTTTCGTCCCCGAGAGCCGCGCGGCCGGGATCGGCCGCGGCATCGATGTCTGGGGCGCCGTGTCGATCACCGCCGGCCTCATGGTGCTGGTCTACGCGCTGGTGAACGCGCAGACGGCCGGCTGGCTCTCCGGGCAAACGCTGGGCCTGGCTGCCGCCGCTGCCGCGCTCCTGGTGGCGTTCGTCGCGCTCGAGGTGCGCCTGCGTCAGCCGCTGATCCGGCTTGGCATCTTCCGGCTGCGCTCGCTCACCAGCGCCAACCTGGTGATGTTGATCGTCGCTGCCGGGATGTTCGGCATGTTCTTCTTCGCCTCGCTCTACGTGCAGGGAGTCCTCGGCTACAGTCCGCTTCGCGCCGGCCTTGCGTTTCTGCCAGTGACGGCAGGAATCATCGCGGGTGCGGGACTGTCGCAGCAGCTCATCCGGCGCCTCGGAGTGCGCAACGTCGGCGTGATGGGCATGAGCATCGCCGGCGCCGGCCTGATCCTGCTCAGCCGCATCCCGGTCATGGGCAGCTACGCGGGCGACCTGCTGCCGGGGCTGATGCTGATGGCGTTCGGCCTGGGTCTGACCTTCGTACCCGTGACGCTGATCGCGACGACGAACGTCGACGCAGCCGACGCGGGCCTCGCCTCCGGGTTGCTCAACACGTCGCAGCAGCTGGGTGGCGCGCTCGGCCTCGCGGTGCTGTCGACGATTGCGGCCAACGCCACGAGCGCCGCGCTGACGGGCCTGCACGGCGCACCGTCCGCCGCGCTGCGCGTCTCGGCGCTGGTGACCGGCTTCCGCACCGCATTCCTGGTCTCCGCGTTCCTGCTCCTTGCCGGCGCGGTGCTGATGGCGCTTCTCGTTCGGCGTGCCGACGTCGCCGAGGTCGACGCCGCGCCCGCGGTGGAACCTGCGGTGGCGGCGTAGCGACCCAACCGCACAGCGGCCGGCGCTACAGTCTTTTCCCGTGCCAGGGGACTCGGGGATCGTCGTCGAGCATCGCAAGGAGCTGACGTTTCTCCTCTGCCAGGGAGCCGAGGTCGAGCACGCGCTCATGGCTCAATACCTGTACGCGGCCTTCAGCCTGCGCACGGCCCCGGGTCCCGGCCTTCGTGAGGATCAGCTTCCCCACGTCGAGCGCTGGAGACAGGTCATCTTCGGCATCTCCAAGGAGGAGATGCTGCACTGGTCGGTGGTGCAGAACCTCCTGTCCGCGGTGGGCTCTGCGCCGTTTGTCAGCCGGCCGCACATGCCGCACCAGGCGAACGGCTACCCGCTCGGCGTGCAGCTGCGGTTGCTTCCCTTCGGCGAGCGCTCGCTTCGGCACTTCATCTATCTCGAGCGGCCGGCGGACATGCTGCTGCAGGACGCGGAGGGTTTCGAGCAGGTGGGCGAGGCGCCGGCGCCGATGAGCCCCGACGAGATCATCGCCCGCGGTCAGGACTTCGACACGCAGGGCGACCTCTACAGGGCCATCGAGAAGGGCCTGGCGAGGCTGGCGGAGAAGGTCGGCGAGGACCGGCTCTTCATCGGGCCGGCATTCCACCAATCCGACGAGAAGGCGTTCGGCTGGCCCGACCTCCTCCCCATCACCGATCTGCGCGGCGCGAGCCTGGCCATCGAGCGCATCGTCGCGCAGGGCGAGGGTGCGCGCGGCGATTGGGCCACGGCTCATTACGGACGGTTCCTCACCGTCCTCGAGGAGTACCTCGCCATACGCGAGGAGGATCCCGGCTTCGAGCCCGCACACCCGGTCATCGCCGCGGCCGTGCGCGCCACCGAGGGCGTCGAGCCGGAGGCCTACATCACCGACCCCGCAACGGCAGGCTGCTCCGACCTGTTCAACGCGGTGTACGAGCTCCTGTTGCAGATGATCGCCCGCTACTTCGCCTTCGGACACGAGACCGCCGGGCAACGAGCGATCCTCGCCCAGGCTGCCGTCGACATCATGTTCGAGGCGATCGAGCCCATGGGTCTGCTCCTCTCTCGCCTCCCCGTGGGACCCGAGCATCCCGGTGCCACGGCAGGCGCCACGTTGCAGCTCCCCTATCGCGCCAGCTTCCTCCTGCCGCACCGCCGTGCGGCATGGCTCCGGTTCGGCGAGCGGCTCGATGAGCTCGCGGCGTTCGCCGGCGAGCTTGCCCCACCGGCTGGACGTGACGTCGTCACCGCGGTGTCCGAGGCTCTCACCCGCATCGGAGCCTCGCTGCTGTCGCACATCGACATGGCCGGAGCGCGTGGCTGACGCCTCGCGGCACCGGTCAGTCGTTGTCGATCAGGTACTCGTTGTTCTTGTGGTACTCGTAGAGCGCGACGAGACCGGGTAGGTCGTACGTCACGAGCTCGTCGCCCTCCCAGCGGGCACCGAGCTCCTCAGCCACGTCGATCTCGTACATCCCCTCGGGTTCCGCGCCGGTCCAGCGGTGCCGCGCGATGTTGTCCGTGCGCCGCACCAGAACCACCCGCTCGCCGCTCACCGCCTCCATGGCCCGGTCATCCTATCGCTGCGCGCGCGCGCGTCAAGGTGCCGCGGCGGCGGCGACGCCCTTCGCGCCGCCGCCGCCACAGGCGCCGTCAGGCGGTCTCGACGATGTAGAGCGTGTTGCCCTCGGGGTCGCGCAGCGAGAACATCAGCGGCACGCCCGGGACGCGCAGGATGTCGTCGACGTCGGCTCCCTGCGAGCGCAGCGCGGCATGCGCGGATTCGACATCGTCGGTGCCCAGCCGGACGCCGGTGTCGACAGCTCCCTGCTTCCCCTCGGGCAGCGGTGCCAGCGCGATCGTCGTCGCGGAGCCGGCCGGAGCCACCTCGACCCAGCGCAGCCCGGGCCCGAAGGTTGCGTCGCGACGCGTCTCCATGCCGAGCGTTCCGCAGTAGAAGCCGAGCACGCGCTCGTGGTCGCGGACGGGAACGGCGACGTTGAGGACGCCGGTGACACGGGTCGCGGTCTGTTCGGTCATCGCAGAAACTCCTTGTGTGTCTCGCTCGCCAGGTGGCGGTGCTGCCGCCTAATGCCCGGTGTGACCGAGCGCGCCGCCAAAACTCATCGCCACGCAGGCACCGATGAGAAACAGCCCGGCCCGCAGTCATCTCTGAGTAGCATGACGCCCGTGCAGCAGACGGCGGCGCCTGCCGGTGCGATCTCCGCGGACGACCTCGACGGCCACCGCAGGAATCTCACCGGGTACTGCTACCGCATGCTCGGCTCGCCGTTCGAGGCCGAGGACGCCGTGCAGGAGACGATGCTGCGGGCGTGGCGCGCGATGGACGGCTTCGACAACCGGTCGTCGCTGAGCACCTGGCTGCATCGCATCGCGACCAACGTGTGCCTCGACATGCTCAAAGGGCGCAAGCGGCGCGCCACGCCGATGGATCTCGGCCCGGCGCAGGAGCCGGTGATGAGCAACCTGCACACCCGGCCGGAGGCGACCTGGATCGAGCCGATTCCGGGAGCGATGCTGGAGGGCGAGACCGACCCCGCTGACGTCGCCGTCTCGCACGAGACGGTCAAGCTCGCCTTCATCGCCGCGCTCCAGCACCTGCCGCCGCGGCAGCGCGCGGTTCTGATCCTCTGCGAGGTGCTCCGCTGGAAGGCCACCGAGGTGGCCGAGCTTCTCGACACCAGCGTCGCTTCGGTCAACAGTGCGCTGCAGCGGGCCCGGGCCACGCTCACGTCGAGCGGTGCCACGCCCGACACCGCGGCGCTGCCGCTGGGCCCGGAGCAGGAGGCGTTGCTGCAGCGCTACGTCGACGCCTTCCAGCGCTACGACCTCGACGCGCTGACGTCGGTGATTCGCAGCGACGCCATCCAGTCGATGCCGCCGTACGACCTGTGGCTCGAGGGCCGCGACAGCGTCCTCGAGTTCTTCTTCGGCCCGGGCATCGGGTGCCGCGGGTCGCGGCTCGTCCCCACCATGGGAGCCAACGGGTCGATCGCCTTCGGCCAGTACAAACCGAGCGAGTCGGGCAGCGGCTACGACCCGTGGGCGCTGCAGGTGGTGGAGATCGGTGAGGGTGGTGTGGCCGAGCTCACCTTCTTCCTCGACACCACGCGGCTCTTCCCCCTCTTCAACCTGCCGCCCCGCCTCGACTGAGGCGGCGACGCGTCGGTCTGCTCAGGCGTCGACGAGCACGTCGTCCAGGCCCATGAGCTCGACCAGGCCGCGCAGCGCCTCGGAGGCCCCCACCAGCCGGAACAGGCAGCGCTGCCGCTTCGCCGCCAGCTGCAATCGAGCCAGGGCGTCGACCGTCACGACGTCGGGGTCCACACTGCGCACGTCGCAGTGCACCACCCGGGGATGGGTCTCGCGCAGCAGGGTGCAGATCCGGTCGCAGAGCCCGGGCAGGTCGGCGCGCGAGATCGGCCCGTGGATGGCCATCGCCATCGACAGGCCCGCATCATGCTCAGCCGCCACGGCTTGGGCCTCCTGGTGCGAAGTCGTACATCGGTGAGACGATTCGCACGGAGCGAACTCATCGGGCGGCCGGCGATGAGTTTTCGCCGCCTCGCGGCGTCGAACTGGCAGGCGAGCACACAGGAGGCCGACGCGATGACCGACGCTGGAAGCACACCGGCGATCGCTCGCGACTCGCTGCATCAGAACGACAGACGAATCACCGAGGAGCGATGACGATGCCGCGCCTCACGCCGAGTCTCTGGTTCGACACCGAGGCCGAGCCGACCGCGCCATGCGCGCCATGCTGTCGATGAGAAAATTGGATCCGGCCGCCCTGCAAGCGGCCGCGGACGCAGCCTGAGCAGAAGTCACAGGGAGGACCTGCAGTGACGACACGACTAAACCCGTACCTCAACTTCAGGGGCAACGCGCGTGAGGCCGCCGAGTTCTACCAGTCGGTCTTCGGCGGCGAGCTCCGGATCAACACGTTCAAGGAGCTCGGCGGCGCGCAGTCACCCGACGAGGAGAATCTCGTCATGCATTCGCAGCTCGAGACGCCGGACGGGCTCACACTCATGGCGGCCGACGTCCCGCCCCGCATGGAGTACAAGCCGGGCAACAACATCAGCATGTCGCTCAGCGGTGAGACCGAGTCGCAGCTGCGTGGCTGGTACGACAAGCTCGCCGCCGGGGGCACCGTGACGATGCCGATGGAGAAGGCGATCTGGGGCGACATCTTCGGGATGTGCATCGACCGCTTCGGCATCAACTGGCTGGTCAACGTCAACGCCACAGCTCCGGTGAGCTGAGTCCGCTCGCCATCACACCGGGTCCGGGCCCTGCTCGGCCCTGGACCCGGTGTCCGGCGGATGCAGCTCGGCGTTCACCGCGCCGCCGAGCATCGTGATCTGCGCCACCCAGAAGGCGAGTGTCAGCAGAAGAAAGAACAGCGCGAACGTCGTCCCGTACGTGCTGAAGCCGTGCTGCAGCTTGAAGTACAGCGGGAACAGCAGCGTGAACCCCTCGAACAGCACGGCCGCGGCCAGCGCGCCGGGGAGAACGCTGCGCACGCGCTGCGGCCGGTTGGGCACGATGTAGAAGATCGCGCCGAAGAGCAGCAGGCCGTCAAGGATGCCGAACAGCACCTGGATGAGCGTGGCCGACGTGCCGCTGCGCACGAACGCCGGCATGTTGGGCAGCGATGTCACCAGGGACAGCAGGCTGGCCGAGCCCACGTCGAGGACCACCAGCACCGTGTACACCAGGATCATCAGCACGCCCATCACCTTCTGACGGACGAAGCTGCGTGACTTCGCGGACTGGAGTGCGTTCAGGCCCTGCTCGAGCGCCCCGAACAGCGACGTCCCGCTCCACACCAGCCCCACAAAGCTCAGCGCCAGAAGCGGTCCGGTCGCCTTGTGGAAGCTGTGCAGGGCCTGCACTATCTCGGTGCCCGAGCTTCCCGGCACCACCGTCTCGATGTTGCGATCGATGGCGTCGCCGTACTGTCCGCTGCCGAAGATCGCCGTCAGGACCGTCGTGATCAGGAGGATGATCGGAAAGAACGCGAACAGCGTGTTCCACGCGATGTTGGTCGCGTAGGTGCCGCCGTTCGCCGTCGCATAGCGCATGACCATGCGCACGACGAAGAGGCGGCCGAGCCGATGTTTCAAACCATGACGGCCTAGCCGGCCGGCGCGCGCTCCGCTGCCTGATCGGCCGCCAGCAGCTGCGCGGCCAGCTCGTCGACGGCCGCCACCACCGGCGACTGGGGGAAGGCGTCGACCAGCGGCACGCCGCGCCGGTCCGCATCCTTCACGGACTCATCGTACGGAATGCGCACGGCCGGCTCGAGCCCGGTGTGATCGGGCTCGCCCTGCGCCATGCTGGCAAGCATCGTCAGCGGCCAGGCGATCAGCAGGTCCTGCAAGCGGCGCGCGGTGATCGCCGACGCGGATTGCGGCGTGGTGACCACGTAGCACTTCTCCGCGAACTCGAGAAACCGTCCACACGAGACCGCGGTTGCCGCGTCGATGTCGGTGATGATGTCCCACCCCGACGACGACACGCCGCGCACGATCTCGCGCACGGCGAACAGCGAATGCTCTTCAAGAAACGACGCGCCGAGGATCTTGCCCGGGCATAGGTAGGTGACGCCGTCGGGCGCCGGTTCGGCGTACCGCTGCAGCTCCGCTGCCGCGGTCGTACCCGGGGCGAGCTTCCACGCGAACGGGCGCGGCAGACCGTCGGTGTGCTCCGCAACCCCGGCGGGGACGCTCTCCTCGGTGGGCGTGAGGCCCAGGCTCCAGCCCAGGCCGGGGTTGGGGTCGAGGTCGAGCGCGAGCACGCGCCGGCCGCGGCGCGCCAGGAGCCGCGCCAGCGTGCCGGCGATCGTGGTCTTGCCCACCCCGCCCTTGCCGACGATCGCCACCCGCATGCGCGTGCGCCGTGTGCGAACTTCAGGCCACGGAGGCTGCCGGCGCCCGCGACTCGGCCAGACGTGTGGCGATGGCCGCAACGGCGAGCATCGCGGGGGACGTGGCGTCGAGGTCGAGCGGCGCCACGCCCAGCATGTCGGCGCGTGCCAGCGTCGGATCCTCCGGAACGACAAAGACCGGAACGCCCAAGGCGTCGGCGACGGCGCGCTCATCCTCCGGTGAACGCACGCGGTTGGCGACGGCGTAGATACGCGTCAGCCCGAGCGCCTGGCCGATGCGGACGGCGCGCCGCGCGATGTCGATCGACTTCACGCTCGGCTCGGCCACGGCCAGCAGCGTGTCCTCGCTCGCCGGCTTGGCCCAGATCAGGTCGTTCAGGCCCGCCTCGAGGTCACCGACGATGATCCTGCCATCTCCGACCAGATCTCCGAACAGCGAGCGCGTGCTGGCGTGCGAACCGCAGCACATGCACGCGTCGTCGCGGCGCACGACCTCGCCGGTGGCAAGCAGCGTGACACCGTCGGCGGCGGTGGTGCCCAGCCGGTGCAGCATGTCCTCCGGGTCGGGCTTGGGGTCGTGATGCGTGTGCCCGCTCTCGACGAGGAAGTTGAACACGGGCTTGATGCCGAGCAGCTGGTCGTGCGTGAGCCCGAGCGGGATGCCCATGTTCGGGCTCGGGTCGCAGTCCAGCGCGATCACGGTGCTGCCGTTGCGCGCAAGCTGGCGCGCCAGCGTTCCCGAGATGGTCGTCTTGCCGACCCCACCCTTGCCGCCCACAGCGATCTTCATGTCCGTGCCTCCTCTGCGACCAGACGGCCGGCGAGTTCCTCGATGGCTCGCACCCCCGGCGCAGCCGGGCAGTGATCGAGCGGCGCCACGCCGAGGTGATCCGCCTCGGCAAGGTTCTCGTCATAGGGGATGTTGGCGTCCGGGGTCAAGTCCGGATGCGCGCTTCCGTTGCTGAATCGGCTCGCCACGATGAGCGTGGGCACGTCGCCGAGGATCGGGAGCAGGCGCCGCGCCATGAGTCCGGACGTCCACCCCGGGGTGACCACCAGCAGCGCGCGCCGTGCGAACGCCACGTACCCCTCGTAGGGCGTGGTGCTGCCGGCCTCGAGGTCCCCGATCACGTCCCACTCCGGCTCGTCGAAGCCTCTCGCGATCTGCTGCACCGCGGTGATGTTGCGCCGCACGATGTCCTTGTCCCGGTCGATCTTGCCGGGGCTGATGAAGCGGACCCCGTCCGGTCCTTTGACGCTGAATCGCTCGACGGCGTCCGCGGGCGTCAGCCCGGACGCGAGCCGCCATCCGTAGGGAGCTGTGGGCCGGTCCTCGGATTCCTCCAGGGCCTCGTCGGGCAGCCCGTCGTCCACCGGCGGCATGCCGAGCGTGTACGCCAGGCCCGGGTTGGTGTCGAGGTCGATCGCCAGCACCTTCCGTCCGCGTCGCGCGAGCACCCGCGCGAGCGTTCCCGCCAGCGTTGTCTTGCCGGCTCCACCCTTGCCGACCACCGCCACCCGCATGCGCGCGTGCTCCTACTTCCCGACGACGTCGCCCGGCCATGGTCCTCGGGACCGTGGCGCCTGTCAATCGTAACCCGCGGCCGTACAGTGCTCGAGAGCGACGGCCGGTCGCATCGGAGGTGCGGTGGTGGGCAAATTTCTTGTGCTGTACAGGTCGACGGTGACCGCGGCGGATCAGATGGCGGCGGCGGCGGCCGATCCGGCCCAGGCCCGGGCAGGCATGGATCTGTGGATGCAGTGGATGCAGAAGGCGGGTGACGCGATCGTGGATTTCGGCGCACCGCTGAACGCGGTGGGCATGATTCCGAGCGGCGACGGGCCCGCGGCGCACATCGGTGGCTACTCGATCCTGCAGGGCGACACCGCCGAGGCCGTGACGGACCTCCTCAGAGAGCACCCGCACTTCCATTCGCCGGGCGCGTCGATCGAGGTGCTCGAGTTCCTCCCCGCGCCGGGCGGCGGATAGCCGGCTCGCCGCGGGCGCCGCGGCTGCGCAGCGGAGGAGTAGCGTCGGCCGGGTGACCCCGCCCGCGCTGATCGTGCATCGCGACGCGGTGCGCCTGCTGATGGTCGACGCCGACGATCGTCTGCTGCTGCAGCACTGCATCACACCGGACACCGGGACCGAGTTCTGGTGCACGCCGGGTGGCGCCATCCACGAGGCCGAGTCACCGGACGATGCCGCACGCCGAGAGCTCTTCGAGGAGGAGGGCATCGACCTCGACGTCCGGCTGGCGCCGCCCGTGTGGGAGCGACTGCACGTGTTCGCGACCGGCGACGGGCGCGTGTTTCATCAGCGCGAGCGCTACCACGTGCTGCGCGTCGCGGCGTTCGATCCCGTGCCGGGTGCGCTGAGCACCTTCGAGCACGAGTCGATCATCGAGCAGCGCTGGTGGGCGCTCGGGGACCTGCGCGGTGCCGATCCGGCGCTGCTCAACCCGCCGGAGCTGCCGGCGCTGCTGGCCGAGGTCATCGCATGAGGGCGGCCGTGTACGAGCGCACCGGCCCGGCCGCGGACGTGCTGCGCACGGTCGATCTCCCGGTGCCCGAGCCCGGGCCCGGTGAGGTGCGCGTCAGGGTGCGCTATTCCGGCATCAACCCGACCGACTGGAAAACGCGCGCCGGGTCGACCCCGCGTCCCGTCGACGAGTTCCAGATCCCGCACCACGACGGCTCGGGGGTGATCGATGCCGTCGGCGGCGGCGTCGACCGGACCCGCGTCGGCCAGCGGGTCTGGCTCTTCCTCGCCGCACACGGGCGGCGCTGGGGCACCGCGGCGGAATGGACGGTGGTACCCGAGCGTCAGGCGGTGCCGTTACCCGATGGAGTTTCAGACGAACTTGGCGCAAGCCTGGGAGTACCCGCGATCACCGCGTCCCACTGTCTCTTCGCAGACGGCGACATCGCACGGCAGCCCGTCCTCGTCGCCGGCGGCGCGGGCGCGGTGGGTCACTTCGCCATTCAGCTGGCCAAGCATGCCGGTGCAAGCGTGGCCGCCACGGTGAGCACCGACGAGAAGGCGGCACAGGCACGCGCTGCCGGGGCGGACCTCGTCGCCGGCTACCGAGAGGCCGGCGTGGCGGAAACCCTCAAAGCCTTCGCGCAACGCATGACGCGCATCGTCGAGGTGAACCTCGCCGCCAACCTGGAGCTGGACCTTGCGCTGTCGGGCCCCGAGACCGTGATTGCCGCGTACGCCGCGCCGGCTTCGGACCCGGTGCTCCCGGTGCGCGCCTGCATGACCGCCAACGTCAGGCTCCACTTCGTGCTGCTGTACACCGTTTCCCGCTCCGCCGTCGACCGCGCGGTCACCGGTGTCACGGCGGCGCTGCGCGCCGGCGCGCTGACCGAGCTGCCGGTGCATCGGTTTCCGCTCGAGGCCGGAGCCGCAGCCCAGGACGCGGTACAGGCCGGGGCGGTGGGCAAGGTGCTCCTCGACATCGGCGCCACCTCGTGATCCTCACCCGCCGTTTCGCACCGCTGGCAGCGCTGCTGGACGCGCTCTGCCTCGGCGCCTTCGTCGCGGCCGGTCGTGAGAGTCACGACATCGGAGCCGGCGCGGCCTGGTTCTTCGGCGTGCTCTGGCCCTTTGCCGCCGGATGGTTCGCCGCGGCTCTTGCGCTCCGCCTCTACTCGCAGCGCTCTGGCTGGCTCGCGCGCCTGCTCACGAATGTGGTCGCCGGTGTTGCGCTCGGTCTTGTGCTGCGTGCCGCCGTGACGCACCGCGCCACGCCGATCGCGTTCATCGTCGTGGCCTATGCGTTCATCACGCTGCTGACGCTCGGCTGGAGGCTGGTCGTCGCCGGCGTTCGTCAGCTCCAGCGGCGGCGGCGGCCCGGTATCTCCCAGGCATGACGCGACATTGCGCGGCGCAGGGTTCCGGGATTGGAGACCCCCTGGTAGGCTTGGTGTGCCACGTCAGTGGCGAAGGGGCGACGCTGGCACGGCGTACGCGAGACGCGATTGAGCGGCCGGGCGGGGCCGGCGCCGAAATACCACGAGGTGCAGATCATGAGCGAGAAGAAGAAGGGCCTTTTCAACCGCATGTTCTCAACGAACGGCGGTGCCGAAGAGGAACCCGATGACGCGACGGTGCGCAAATGGCTCAACGAGCCCGACGGCCCTGGCGGCTTCCGGCCGCGCGGCTACCAGTCTGGTGGGTACCAGAGCGGCGGCTACCAAAGCGGCGGCTTCCAGAGCGGCGGCTTCCAGGGCGGCGGCGCGCCGGGAGGCGACCGTGGCCAGCGGCAGGCCTTCAGCGACCTCGCCTCCGGATTCGGTGCGGGCGGCAGCCAGCCGGCCCCCGCCTGGCCGGGGACGAGCAGCGACTATGACGACGATGCCGACGACGGCGGCGGCGTCGAGATCGGCAACATCGGTGCCGGTGGACCGCTGGCCGAGGCAGGGCTGCGCGAAGGTGACGTGATCATCGCGGTCGACGGTTCCGCGGTGGGGACCGAAGAGGACCTGATGGCCGCGTTGAGCCGGCTGATGCCGGGCCGATCCGCGGTGCTCGAGGTCGAGCGCGGCGGCTCCACGCTCAGCGCGGTGGTCGTCGCTCCCGGCTGACGGCCCCTCCAACCCTTCGCGGCTAAGCATCCCGCTCGGTGCGGGTGCGCGCGGCGGTGCGTGCCCGGAGCCGGGCGGCCCGTGTCGCCTGCTCCACCTCGCGCTCGACCGTCGCCTCCGCCGAGTGCCCCCAGAAGCCGTGGGGCGCGAGCAGGTAATCGATGAGCTCCTGCAGGCGTGTTCCGTAGCGCGCTCGCAGCTCCTGAAGCCGCGCCCACGCATCCTCCTTGTTTCGCAACGGAAAGGTGCACTCCTCCAGCCCGGCCCAGGCGCGGTCGAAGTTCTCGCGTGACAGCCAGTCGGGGACGACGGGGCGGCGCGGAACATCGAGCCTGGCGGCGATGTCGACCACAGCCCGCTGCCCGCGCCGGTGCAGGAAGTACGGCTCGCGGACGTCGGCACCCGCGATGCATGCGCAGGCGAGTGTCGCGGCGTCGGTGACGACGCCAAGGGCTGTGACCCACGACTGGCCCGCGTGCTGCGAGCGGAAGAGCGCGAGCATGGGATACGACGAGTGGCTCTCCAGCACCTCCGCGGTCCACGCCTCCCAATCCGCACAGAATCGGTAGAACGGCTCGAGGTTTCCACCCGGTGCGTGCACCGCGATCACACGCACAGGTGTGATCCGTGTCCCCAGCGGATCGTCGAGCGTGAGCAGCTTCGTCTCGCGCCTGCTGTACGCACCGTAGAGCGCCGGCAGGTACGAGATGAGGAGCGCGATCGTGCCCAGTCCCATCACCGTCTCCACCAGGCTGAGGATCTGTGCCGTGGCGCCGCGCGCTGTGCCGAACGCGGCGGAGAAGAGGCCCGTCCCGGCGTAGTACAGGGTCGTGGCGAAGTCGGCGCCGGCCGATGGCGGCTGCCCGAGCCCGCGATAGACCAGCGCCCAGCCCACGAGCAGACCGACGAGCCAGATGGCCAGCAGCCCCAGCATCGACAGCGGCGGGTACGCGTTGAGGGCGAAGTCACCCGCGCGCCCGGGGAGCATCGCGGCGGCGGTGCGCACGCCGCGCCAGGTGATCGCGTACCACAGCGACGTCGGTCGCCAGCGTGCGGCACGCCCGCGGGTCACCACCAGCGTGCCCACCGCGTCACCGATCATGAGCGCGATCAGGGCGGCGCCCGCGGCGATCCAGAGCGCCATGGCTACGGTCGTCGCGCGGCGTTGATGCCAGGGGCCGCCGCGCTCGCACGCATGCCGGCGCCCGCCGCGCCGGCTGCAGCTCCGCCGCGCACCAGCGCCAGCAGCACGGCAACCACGGCGATCGCGACCCCACCCGCGAGCACGAGACTGGCCGCGCGCGACCCCCATGGCAGGGACAGCAGCCCCACCCCCATGACCGGGAGCGCGAGACCGACGTACAGCACGACGAAGTAGTTCGAGGCCACCTCGGCGCGCTGTTCCGGCGGCGCGAGCCGGTTGATGCCGGCGAGTCCGGCGCCGATGACGAATCCCTGCGCCAGCCCCGTGAGTGGTGACGCGATGACCAGCGGCGCCAGCGCCTCGGTGACGACCGCCACGGCGACGAGCGCCACGCCGGCGACGAGCGCCGCACAGCCCAGCGGCAGCGCCAGCGGCGCCGGCAGGCGCCGCGTCGCGATCTGGCCAAGGGCTGCGGCGGCGAAGGCCACGAACACGATGGCGCCGGTGACTGTGGCGCTGTGGATGTGCAGCTGATGGGCGAGCAGACCGGGCACGACGGCGCCGAACAGCCCGAACACCGCGAACCCGCAGAAGCCCGTGATGGCCGCGGGAACGAACACCGGCCGCACCATGGCAGGCACCTCGAACCGCGTCGGCCGCCACGGTCGCCGGCGTGCGGGCGCGTCGCGAGGGGTGAGCAGCAGCGCGAGCAGTGCAAGCGCACAGAGGCCGAGGTCGACTGCGAATGGCACCTCGAGGGGACGGGTGACGTGATCCGCGACCGTGCCCGACAGCAGCTGACCGCCGCCGAGCCCGCCGAGGTTCGCCGCCACCGCGATGATCGTCGCCGTCCCGCGCCGCGATTCCGGCAGGAGATCGACGATGGCCGCCGTCGCCGTCCCGGTGAAGAGGGCAGCGGACACACCGGAGAGCACACGGCCGGCGAGCACGCCGCCCAGTCCGCCGGCGAACAGAAACAGCACGGCGCTCGCCGCCGACAGCAGCACCCCAGGGAGCAGCACGCGCCGCCGCCCCACGAAGTCCGACAGCCGGCCGAGCAGCAGCAGGGTGCCGACCACCGCGACGGCGTACACGCCGAAGATCACCGTGATGACCAGCACGGAGAAGCCATAGCGCTGCTGGAAGGCGGGATACAGCGGCGTCGGCAGCGTCGTGCCCGACATCACGACGAAGAACGCGAAGGCCACCAGCAGCACCGGGGGCGCCAGCCGTGGCGCCGCCTCGCCCGATGCTCGCCCAGCCATGCTGCATGCTAGCCGCAGCCGGCGCGCCGCCCGCAGGGCGACGCGCCGCAGCCTCGGCTCAGTGTGGTCGCGTCAGTGCAGATCCAGCGCCGCGGTGTGCTCGATCTGGACCGCCTGCAGGAGATTCGGGTCGAGCCCGAGCAGTTCCAGGATGGTCGGGGCGATCTGCGCGGTGTGCACCGTGTCGGTGTCGGTCGCCTCGTGGCCGATGGGGTTTCCCGCCACCAGCAGCGGCACGTTCAGGTCGTCGATGTGGGCGCCGCCGTGCTCGGCGATCTTCGCGGTGCCGCCCGTGTACACCACGCCGTACTGGGCGATGCCGAATATGTCCGGCACGCGCTGATCACCGGGCTGCACGTGGAAGTAGTGGGCGGCGTCATCGCCCGCGAAGATCTGCGCAAGGCCGGCGTGGCTGTAGTGGATCCCGGTCGTCGTCGTGTTGTTGCCGTTGGTCCCGCTGAAGTTCTCGAGGAAGTGCTTGGCGAACGACGTCGCCGCCGAGCTGCGATCGCTGAGCCAGAGCAGCATGCCGTCGTCGTCGGCGCTGAACACGACCAGAGGACTGGCCGGAGCGGTGCAGCCGCACCATGCCTGGTTGAGCGCCGTGATGATCGCCCCGTCATCGATGCGGATCAGGTCGGCGGGGTTCATCGGCGACTGGCCGTGTTTGGCCGTGAGGATGATCACGGTGCTGTTCGCCAACCCGTCGTTGTCGATGTGGTTCACGAACGACGTCAGCGAGTCGTTGATGTAGTCGAACGCCCGGGTGAGCAGCGGACCGGGGACCAGCTGACCACCCTGCATCACGTATCCACCCGTCAGGCCGTCCGACGTGGGCAGCTTCTGCGCGGTTGACACCGTCTGGAAGTTCATGCCGAAGATGGCCGGCGTCCCGGGATGCGCGGTGTGCTGGTGGTTGAAGCCGTCGATCCAGTTCTCCACCGCGTCCACCTTGTACCCGTCGTACTTCATCGTCGCGGCGTTGTCGGTGGTCCAGTCACCTGCCGCGAATGTGGGCGGCCCGGGGTTGGCGCTGTTGATCTCCGGGCTGAAGAAGTCATTCACGCCCAGGCCCGAGGGACCGTCGAGGATCTCGTTCGCCGGGTGCTTGTCCGACCAGGCGGTGCGCAGGCCGGCGTTGTGCGCCACGTTGAACACCGTGTTGACCTGCAGGTAGCTGTGCGGGTAGATCGGCTGGCAGCTAGTGGGGTCGACCGGCAGGTTGGCGGGATTGATAACCGCATCCGGGTTGCTCGTCATCGCGAGGATGTTGTCGTCGGACAGCTCGCTGGCGATGCCCTGACCGGCGTCCAGCCGCGTCTGGTTCTTGTCGTCGGCTTCCATGTAGGGAACCTCGGCACCGGGAACCGGCTTGTTGCAGTCGGTCGTGCCGGCCGGGAACACACCGTGGTTCCAGGTGTCGTCGTAGTAGATGCCGGCGCTCTGCGGCCCACCTCCGGTGAAGGGCGCTACCACCCCGGGAAACGAGTCGGACGGGATCGTCGTCTGGGCATTGCT
>DASUWI010000120.1:0-7840 GCA_036378495.1 Candidatus Dormiibacterota bacterium | reverse complement strand
GCGATGACCGGCGCCTTGGTCTGGTTCCCGGCCGCAGAGGGCGCCGGCGCCGCGCTGCCCGAGGGGTTGCGCGCCGCCGGGGCCGAGGTGCGCACCCAGGCGGTGTACCGCAGCGTCATGCCTCCCGATGCGCCGCGCCGTCTGGCCGCGGCGCTGGACACCGGCGTCGACGCGGTGACGCTGACCAGCGGCAGCACAGCGCGTCACCTGGTCCGGGCGCTCGCCGGCCGGGCGCTCCCCGATGGCGCTGTCGTCGTCTGTATCGGACCGCACACGGCTGATGTGGCGCGGCGCTGCGGCATCGGCGTGACCGGCGTCGCGGACGAGCCGAGCGCGCGCGGATTGGTGACGGCGCTGGACCGCGCCTGGTCGGGCGCCGCTCGCGCCTGAGTGGCGGCGAGCGGCTGGTAGGCTCAGCGCGCATGCCCTATCCGCTGGAGCGCGCACGCCGCCTGCGCCGTACCGCCGGCCTGCGCCGGCTGGCCCGCGAGACCACGCTGGACCCTGCCGATCTCGTGCTGCCGCTGTTCATCCGTGAAGGCGCGAGCGCGCCCGCTGCTATCGCGGCGCTGCCGGGACACCGTCACGAGACCGTCGATTCCGCCGCCGACGTCGTGGAGCGCAGCCTCGGCGCCGGCTGCGGTGCGGTGCTGCTGTTCGGGCTTCCTGCCACCAAGGACGCGGAGGGCTCGCCAGCCTGGGACGACCACGGTGCTGTGCAGCACGCCACCCGGCTCCTGCGCGCGCGATTCGGCGAGGACTGCGTGCTGATCGCGGACTGCTGTCTCTGCGAGTACACGTCGCACGGTCACTGCGGCGTGCTCGGCGAGGCCGGACGTGTGGACAACGACGCCACCCTCGAGCGCTACGCCAGGGTGGCCGCCAGCCAGGCCGCCGCCGGGGCCGACATCATCGCCCCGAGCGGGATGATGGACGGGCAGGTGGGTGCGATCCGCGAAGCGCTCGACGCAGCGGGATACGGCGACACGGCGATCCTCGGCTACAGCGCGAAGTTCGCCTCCGTGATGTACGGGCCGTTCCGCGACGCCGCCGAGTGCGCGCCCCGCGACGGCGACCGGCGTGGATATCAGATGAACCCGGCCAATGTGCGCGAGGCCGAACGCGAGGCGATGCTCGATATCGAGGAGGGCGCTGACATGGTGATGGTGAAGCCGGCGCTGACCTTTCTCGACGTGGTGGCGCGGGTGCGCGACGTCACGGACCTGCCGCTGGCGGCGTACTGCACCAGCGGCGAGTACGCGATGCTGCACCACGCAGCCGCGGCCGGGGCATTCGACGAGCGCGCCGCGGTGCTGGAGACGCTGACCGGCGTCCGTCGCGCCGGCGCCGACCTGGTGATCACGTATCACGCGCTCGACGCCGCGCGCTGGATCGCCGAGGAGGCGCGGGTCTGATGGGAGACCCGCGCGGCACGCGCAACGTCCCGCTGCTGGTCGCGGCGGGTGCCGTGATCGTCGCCGCCATCGTCGCCATCGCCGTGGGATTCAACCGTGCGTCGACAGTGGGGGTGACCCGCTCCTCGCCGACGGCGGCGCCGGCGTCCGCCAGCGCCTCGCCCACGCCCGCGAGCTCGCCGATCCCGTACGCCGACTGTTCCACGGCGACGTTCGGCGCCCCGCTGCAGCCGCTGAGCCCGCCGGCGGACCTGCACACGTACTCGGCGCCGGTGGGGATGAGCATCGATCAGACCAAGCTGTACCAGGCGACGATCACCACACCGAAGGGCAAGATCGTGCTCTGCCTCCAGCCCGACCTGGCGCCCGCGACCGTGAACGTGTTCGTCACGCTGGCGCGCAACCACTTCTACGACGGCATTCCCTTTCATCGCGTGGTGGCGAACTTCGTGATCCAGGGTGGTGACCCGGGGTGCATCGGCAACGTGCCTGCAGCGCCGGCGAGCCCCACGGGCGCGTGCGGGTCCGGCGGTCCCGGATTCAAGTTCAACGACGAGCCGGTGAGGCAGAAGTACGTCGCCGGCTGCCTGGCCATGGCCAACAGTGGCACGAACACCAACGGCTCGCAGTTCTTCATCTGCAGCGCGGACGACACGTCGCAGCTGCAGAACCTCTACAACCTGTTCGGCAAGGTCTACTCGGGCATGGACGTGGTCACCCAGATCCAGCAGGGTGACGTGATGCAGTCGATAACCGTCGCCGAGCAGCAGTGAGCGGCGCTGCGGACCGCGCGCTGCAGCAGCGCGCGGAGCGCGTCATGCCGGGCGGCGTGTCCAGCCCCGTGCGCGCGTTCGGATCCGTGGGCGGCGCGCCGCCGGCGATGGCCTCCGGAGAGGGCGCCCACGTCGTCGACACGGACGGCCGGCGCTACATCGACCACGTGCTGGCGTACGGACCGCACCTGCTCGGCCACAACCCCGCCGCCGTGGTGCAGGCGGTGCGCGCGCAGCTCGACCGCGGCATCGCGTTCGGCGCGACCACCGAGGCCGAGGTGGCGCTGGCCGAGCGCATCGTCGCGGCGCTGCCGTCGATGGAGCAGGTGCGCTTCGTCAACTCCGGTACCGAGGCGGTGATGTCGGCGCTGCGGCTGGCCCGCGCGGCGACGGGGCGCGACCTGGTGGTGAAGTTCGCGGGCGGCTATCACGGTCACGCGGACGCGTTTCTGGTCGAGGCCGGTTCGGGGGTCGCAACGCTTTCGATCCCCGGCTCTCCCGGTGTGCCGGCGGCGGCGATCGCGACCACCGCGGTGCTGCCCTACAACGACAGCGCTGCCGCCGAGGTGTTCTTCGCCCGGCGCGGCGACCAGGTTGCGGCTGTGGTCGTGGAGCCGGTCGCGGGCAACATGGGCTGCGTGCCGCCGGCCGCAGGCTTCCTCGATGGACTGCGTCGCGTCACCCGCGAGGCCGGTGCGCTGCTCATCTTCGACGAGGTGATGACGGGCTTTCGCGTCGCCTACGGTGGCGCCCAGGAGCTGTT
Organism: Candidatus Dormiibacterota bacterium; assembly: GCA_036378495.1. Taxonomy (GTDB): domain Bacteria; phylum Chloroflexota; class Dormibacteria; order Aeolococcales; family Aeolococcaceae; genus JAFALX01. The sequence continues at coordinate 4,889 of DASUWI010000120.1, read as the reverse complement.
CGGCGTGCGACCCGACCTCACCTGCCTGGGCAAGGTGATCGGCGGCGGCTTTCCGATCGGCGCCTACGGCGGCGGCCGCGACCTGATGGAGCTGGTCGCGCCCCTCGGCCCCGTGTATCAGGCGGGGACGCTTTCCGGCAGCCCGCCGGCGATGGCCGCCGGCGGTGCCGTGCTTGACATCCTCCGCGGCGGCGACGCTTACGGCCGGCTCGAGGAGCTGGGACGCCGCCTGCAGAACGGGTTCACCGCCGCGCTCGATGAGCATGGCCTGCCGGGCACGGTCAACCGCGTCGGCAGCATGATCACACCCTTTCTTGGAGTGGACGTTGTCGCAGATCTCTCCGGCGCGCGCGCCGCCAACCGGGAGTGGTTCGCCGCACTCCACCGCAGGTGGCTCGACTCGGGCGTGCTGTGGCCGCCGTCGCAGTTCGAGGCCGGCTTCCTCAGCACGGCGCACGCAGACGCCGATGTCGACCGCACCGCAACGGTGTTCGGCGAGGCGCTCTCGACGCTCGCGGCGTCGCGTCCGGGGGCGGTCTCGAACCGGTGCTAGACTGGCCTCACGATGCCAGGCTTCCTTGACCACTGGTACATCCTGCTGATCCTCCTTGTGATCGTTCTGATCATCTGGGGACCCGGCAAGCTTCCGGACGTGGGCGCCGGGTTGGGCCGGGCCATCCGCGAGTTCCGGAAAGCGTCGTCTGAAACTCACGATGCCTTCCGCAGCGCGACCACCGGCGAGCCCAAGCAGGAGACGCCGCAGCAGGCGTCGCCCGGAGCGCTCGGCGAACCGGGCAGCACCGATCAGCCCGTCAGCGATCCCACACAGCAAACGCCGGTCTCGCGCTGAGGCGCGGCCGGGCCCGTCGCCAGCGGAGTAACGCCGTGCAGGGTGTGGTGAACGACGAGCGGCGCATGACCGTCGTCGAGCACCTCGCGGAGCTGCGGCGCGTGCTCATCGTCTCGCTTGCCGCGTGGCTCGCCGGCTCGATCGTCGCCTTCGTCTTCAACGGGTTCGTCCTGGGACTGCTGCTGCGTCCGTTGAAGCTGGTGCTCGGCCACCTGCATACGATCGTCCCCGGCGCCATCTTCACGAGCCCGACCGAGGGGCTGTCGGTGCCCATCAAGATCGCGACGATCATCGGCTTCATCCTCGCCCTGCCCGTGATCCTGTGGCAGGTGTGGTCGTTCGTGTCGCCAGGTCTGCGCCCGATCGAGCGACGCTTCGCCGGTCCGTTCATCGGCTCGGCGATTCTGCTGTTCGGAGTCGGCGGAGCGTTCGCATACTTCGTGATGCCGCTCGGGCTCGGATTCCTCGCCGGGTTCCTCGGCGGCAACGCGATCTACTTCCCGGACATCAATCAGTACCTGAGCTTCTTCCTGCTGCTCGTCGTCATCTTCGGCGTGACCTTCGAGCTGCCGGTCGTCCTGGTGCTGCTGGGTGCGCTGCGCATCATCTCGTCGAGCTGGCTGCGGCAGCGGCGCAAGGTGGCGATCGTTCTGATCATCGCGGCTGCGGCGATCGTCACGCCGGGTGCGGATCCGTTCACGCCCACGGCGCTCGCCGTTCCCCTGATCCTGTTGTACGAGGCCTCGATCCTTGTACTGTCCCGGGTGATGCACCGATGACGCGCCCCGACGGCCGCTCGGCCGGCGAGCTCCGCGCCACGGCGATCGAGCTCAACGTGCTTCCGTATGCCGAGGGCAGCGCATTCATCACCATGGGTGACACCAGGGTGCTGTGCGCCGCCAGCGTCGAGGACCGCATTCCGCAGTGGCGCAAGGGCACCGGGCGCGGCTGGCTCACCGCCGAGTACTCGATGCTGCCGCGAAGCACGCAGACCCGCACCGAGCGCGACGGGCGTCGCGGTCGCATCGACGGCCGGGTGCAGGAGATCCAGCGGCTCATCGGCCGCAGCCTGCGCGCCGCGCTCAGGCTGGACCTGCTCGGTGAGCGCACCATCGTCATCGACTGCGACGTCTTCGTGGCCGACGGCGGCACACGTACCGCCTCGATCACGGGTGGCTTCGTGGCACTGGCACTTGCGGTGGCGCGCATGCGCGATGCGGGCATGATCCGCGTCGATCCGCTGCGCTGGCCCGTGGCCGCCGTGAGTGCGGGGATCGTCGGTGGCGAGCCGCTGCTCGACCTCGCCTACCTCGAGGACTCGGCGGCGGAGACCGACATGAACTGCGTCGCCTCCGGTGACGGGCGCTTCATCGAGTTCCAGGGTTCTGCGGAGCAGGAGCCGTTCTCGCGCGCGGAGATCGACCAGCTGCTGGAGCTGGCATCGAGCGGCCTGCAGCAGCTCTTCGAGGTCCAGCGGGAGGCGCTGGCCGGCGCCGGATGAGCCGGCCTGTTGACGCCGCCGTGGCGCCGCGGCTGGTCGTGGCCACGCGCAACCCTGGAAAGATGCGCGAGTTCGCCCGGCTGCTCGCCGCCTTCCCGTGGCGGCTGCGGTCGCTCGACGACGCCGGGGTTCGGGGCGAGCTGGAGGAGCCCGGGCCCGGGTACACGGAGAACGCCACGGCGAAGGCCGTCGCCGTCGCCGACGCCACCGGCTGTGTGTCGCTGGCCGATGACAGCGGCATCGAGGTCGATGCGCTGCGCGGCTGGCCCGGTCCGCTGTCGGCGCGATGGATGGGCGACGGCGCAAGCGACGAGGACCGCCTCCACGGGCTGCTCGCCGAGGTGGAGCGGCGCACTGCCGGCGACCGCCGCTGCCGCTACGTCTGCGTGGTGGCCTTCGCGCGGCCGGCGGCCGAGCCCGTCACCGCGCGGGGGATCACGCTGGGCACACTGGTCGCTCCGCGTGGCAGCAATGGCTTCGGCTACGACCCCGCGTTTCTGTCGTCCGATCTCGGCATCACCTTCGGCGAGGCAGGCGACGACGCCAAGGATCGGGTGTCACACCGCGGGCGCGCGCTGGCCAGGCTGGCGGAGTCGGGCGTGCTTGCACCGCGAGACGCGGCGTGACCGGGCTCGCCACGCCGGGGATCCACGGTGGCTGACGAGTCGCCGTTCCGCAGCGCTGCGGTGGCGCGCGCCGCGGCGGTGGTGGCCGCCCTGGCTGCGGCGGCGGCGATCGCCTTCCCGATCGCCGCCAGGGTCGGCGGTGTGGACCCGCACAGCGTGCGGCCGGTGACGCCACCCGCGGCGGCGACGCCCAGCGCCTCGCCGGTGCCCCTGCAGGACATCGGCCGGCAGGCGTTGAGCCGCGTGGTGACAGTCGAGACGGACCGTCCGGCGCAGGAGGCGCTGGGCACCGCGTGGCTGCTCGACAGCCGCGGCGACTTCGTGACCAATGCGCATGTCGTGAGCGGTGCGCTCACGGTCCGCATCACCGACCGCAGCGCGCACACGCATGTCGCCGAGGTGCTCGGCCGGGACGACAGCGCCGACATCGCGGTGCTGCGGTCCGCAGACGGATTCACAGCACAGCCACTCGCCGTCCGCGACGCACCGCTGCCGCACCTGCCGCTGCCGGTGGTGGACGTGGCCTCGAGCCGCGCCACCGGCCATGAGGACCTCACGCTGGAGTCGCTGACCCAGGCGGGCCAGTCCGTGCCGCTGCGCCCCGGCGAGATCCCCGTTGGAGACAACGCGCCGAGCGTCTATCACGACATGCTGGAGCTCAGCGGCTCACAGGTGTACCAGGGCAACAGCGGCGGCCCCGTGCTGGACGGCGGCGGGCACGTCGTGGGCATACTGACGCTCGCCAGTCCGGACCAACCCGAGGCGTTCGCCATCCCGATCACGCGAGTGCTCGGGCAGCTCACGCAGTTCGCCCAGAGCGGTTGAGCGGCGGTCACCCGGGTATATCGTCAGAACTGGAGGCGGCTGAGTGGCAGAAGCACGGCGGTTCGACATCGTCATCATCGGCGCGGGTCCGGCGGGATTGACCGCGGCGCTCTATGCCGGTCGCAACATGGAGCACGCCGTCCTGATCGAGTCCAAGGCGCCGGGTGGCCAGCTGCTGAACACCGAGCTGATCGAGGACTACCCGGGCGTCAAGTCCATCCTCGGCGTCGACCTGGCGCAGGTGATGATGGACCAGGCCACCGGATTCGGCACCGAGATCGTCTCCGCCGAGGTCGACGGCATCCGTGTGCACCCCGACGGGCTCAAGACGGTGGCGACGTCGGTCGGCGACATCGTGGCGCCGGCGGTCATCGTGACCGCGGGAGGCAATCCACGCAAGCTCGCGATACCGGGCGAGGACGAGCTTGCGGGTCGCGGTGTCTCGTACTGCGCAGTGTGCGACGGAGCGTTTTTCAAGGAGGCGCACCTGGCCGTCGTCGGCGGCGGTGACGCCGCCGTCGAGGAGGCCATCTTCCTGACGCGCTATGCGAGCAAGGTGACGATCATCCACCGACGCGAACACTTCCGCGCCCAGGGCATCCTCGTCGACGAGGCCAAGCACAACCCCAAGATCGACCTCATCCTGAACAGCGTGGTCGAGTCGATCGACGGCGACGACCTCGTGCAGAGCGTCAGCCTGCGCAACGTGCAGACCGGCGAGCGCAGCACGGTCGAGGTCGGCGGAGTGTTCATCTTCGTCGGCTTTCTGCCCAACACGGGACTCGTCGACACGCACGTCGACCACGACGAGGCGGGGTACTACCTCACCGAGCCGATGACGCTGATGACAAGCGTTCCCGGCCTCTTCGCCGCCGGTGACGTGCGCAGCCAGCTCACGCGCCAGATCAGCACCGCGGTCGGCGATGCCACCACGGCGACGATCGCCGCGGCCAAGTGGGTCGAGGAGTGGAAGCGCGGGCGTCAGGACGATCCCGGAGAGCTGATCGACGACGTGGTCGAGGACCGCGAGTGAGCATCGTCACCCGGACGGGCGACAGCGGTGAGACGGGGCTGCTGTACGGGGGGC
>DASUWI010000119.1:0-9948 GCA_036378495.1 Candidatus Dormiibacterota bacterium | reverse complement strand
GAACGGGGAGTTGTACGCACCGGCGGCGAGCACGACCCGGCGGGCGGCGATGCGGTCGCCCGAGCGCAGCTCGACACCGATGGCGCGTCCCTCGTCGAGCAGGACCCGCTGCACAGGCGAGCCGGCGCGGATGTCGAGATTGGGACGCCCGCGCGCGCCGGCGAGATACGTGAGCAGCGTGCTCTGACGCTCGCCGTTCCACAGGTTGCGCGGCACCGGCCCGCAGCCGACGCCGCCCGGCCGGTTGATGTCGTCGAGCTGCTCGTGGCCGAGCTCCTCGCACGCGGCGAGGAAGTGTGCTTCGGCCGGCAGCAGCGGGAGCTCTCGCGTCACTCGAATGGGACCGCTGGTGCCGTGATAGGGCGCTGCTCCGAAGTCGGCGTCGTTCTCGAGCCGGATGAAGTACGGCAGGCATGCCTCCCAGTCCCAACCGGTCGCGCCCAGAGCTGCCCAGTGGTCGTAATCCGCCGGTTGGCCGCGCATCGCGACGGTGGCGTTGACGGCGCTGCTGCCACCGACGAGCTTGCCTCGCGGCAGCGCCGCGCCGATGGTGGGATCGCCGTAACCCCAGTCGTAGTCGAAGACGCCGCTGCCGTTGCGCACGTGGCGGATGGCGTCGGGTATGTCGCCGGGAGCGAAGTCCGGGCCCGCCTCCAGCAGGAGCACCGCGAGGCGCGGATCCTCACTGAGGCGGCTGGCGACGACGCCGCCGGCGGAGCCCGCGCCCACGACGACGCAGTCGTACGGCCTTCACCGCGCCGCACTCATCACGTGACGGTGCTCGCCATGCCGCAATTGTGGTGGCGGGCCATGGGGCGGCCGCTGTCGGGCGGCCATGTCAGCGCCCGGCGACGGAAGGCTAGTTCCTGATAATCTGCCTTATCAAGAGTTAGCGCACACGGGACGGCGTCTGCTCCCACAGCGGGTCGACAACACGAAGCTGAGCGAAGCGCCGAAAGCCCTGATCGTGCGTGGCCAGTGCCAGACCATGCTCGATGGCCAGCGCGGCGATCTCGATGTCGGGAACGTCGTCACTGCGCAGGCCTGGCGTGCGGGTGAGTTCCTCGGCCAGGACCGCGCGTCCAGCACCATGCGCCACGAGGGTCACAGCCGGCTGCCGAACATACGCCTCCACGACCGCCCAGCCGGCCCTGACGGAGACCGCGTTGCCGCCGACCACGGGCGCGCTCGTTATCAGCCGCAAGAACGCGTACAGCACGGGCCAGCAGACCACGATGCCGGCGCCGCCAAGCTGCTTGCTCCTGCAGCCACGCCCGCGTGCGGGCGTGCTCGGGTGCCTGCACGAACGTGGCGTAGATGAGGAGGTTCGTGTCGACGAGGATCACGGCAACGAGCGCTGCGCGCGTCGCTCGTCGTCGAGAGCCGCGAGCAGCGCGGAGACGTCTGATGCGTCGAGGACCGGACGTCCGGGCAGCACTGGGAGCGGCGGCGGCTCGCCCGCGAAAGGTCTTCGGGCCCCGCTCCGCAGCAGGCGGTTGACCGCATCACGAAACGTCTCCCGGTCCGTGCGCACTCCCGCCGGATGAGCGCCGCCACGTCCTCGTCGAGCGTGAGCGTGGTGCGCATGATGCCGCAAACGTAGCATCAAGGGGCATCAAACCAGACAACTGCGTGACGGCGGGGTTGTCGGGCGCCGGCGACGAAAGGACCGTGCTGTAGCGCTGATCGTCGCGGGACTTCAACCGCGACCGCGCTCGCAGGTTGCGGGACGTCAACGATCACCGCGAATGTCAGCACCGCGGTGGATCGATGTCTGTTGTGATGAGCGGGAGCGACTGGCGAAGCTCGTCTGTGACACCGACGTTTACTCTGGGTCGGCCGGTGAATCACGCGTCAAGGTTCTGGGCAGCGTGATTTCGGGACGCTGAGCCTTGCGGCGCTGCGGGTGCACTGACCGCTGCGGTCTTAAGACGATTCTCCACCGCCACACGACCAGCACCGAGAGCATGATGGCGACCTGGCCGTTCGCGGCCGATCAGAGGGCGGAATCCCTGGAGGTGCAGCCATGGCAGGGATGTGGACAGCCTTAAGCACGCAGCCGACGTTTGCCGTCGGCACGATGCTGCTGCTCACCGACGGCACGGTGATGTGTCAGGAGGCGGGCGGCAAGAACTGGTGGCGGCTCTCACCGGACTCGACGGGCGACTACATCACGGGTTCGCTGGCGCCGCTGGCGCCGATGCATCACAGCCGCCTGTACTTCGCCTCCGCGGTGCTCGCCGACGGTCGCGTCTTCGTCGCGGGCGGCGAGTACAGCGACGCGGGTGGCGACCTCGACGCAGCGGAGCTCTACGACCCGGTGCTCAACGCGTGGAAGGATCTGCCGACCCCGGCCGGGTGGACCAACATCGGTGACGCGCCATGCTGCGTGCTCCCGGACGGCAAGCTGCTGCTGGGATCGATCAACACGACCGCGACCGCGATCTTCGACCCCGTCAGTCAAACATGGTCGTCGGGACCGGCGAAGGCGGACACGAGCTCGGAGGAGACATGGACCCTCCTCCCCGACCAGACGGTGCTCGCGCCCGAGTGCAGCAACCATCCGAACACCGAGAAGTACGTCGCGCCGGCGAACCAGTGGGTGACCGCGGGTGCGACGCCGCAAGACCTGGTGCAGGCGTCGTCGATCGAGATCGGTCCCGCAATCCTGCTGACCGACGGTCGTGTCCTCGCGCTCGGTGCCACCGGACACACCGCGCTGTACACCCCACCCGCGCAGGCCAACGACCCGGGCAGCTGGGTCACGGGGCCCGACTTTCCGAAGGACATCAACGGCAAGCTGCTCGAGCCGAAAGACGCGCCCGCGTGCCTCCTGCCCAATGGCCGCGTGCTCTGCGTCGCGGGCCCGGCGGGCGAGGGCGGCAGCTTCCCCGGGCCGACGCAGTTCTTCGAGTGCGACGGCAGCACCCTCACCGCCGTCCCCAACCCGCCGAATCATGGCGGCCCGCCGTTCGTGGGCCGCATGATCCTGGTTCCCACCGGCCAGGTGCTGTTCGGTGCGGGCAGCGCGGACATCGAGGTGTATACGCCCGATGGGTCACCGGACGAGGACTGGCGCCCGACGATCACAAGCCATCCCGTCGCCGTCCGCGCCGGCCGCACCTACACCATCTTCGGCCGCCAGCTCAACGGCCTGTCGCAGGCGGTGAGCTATGGCGACGACGCCAGCATGGCGACGAACTACCCGCTGGTGCGCCTCGAGGGTGGTGGCAGGGTGATCTACTGCCGCACGTTCGACCACAGCACGATGGGTGTCGCCACCGGGACCATGACCGAGTCGACGTCGTTCAAGGTGCCCGCCGGCGTATCCCCCGGCTCCTACCGCCTCTGTCTGGTCGCCAACGGCATCTCGTCCGAGTGCGTTCCAGTCACAGTTGTCCCGTTCTTGCTGCACCTTCCCATCAACGAGGCGCTCGTCAACCGACTCATCGGGAGCCTCGCCGACGGGCCGCTCTGGGTGATCACGCCGCATGGCCCCGAGCCGGTCGGGCCGTGGGACGGTGACATCGCCATTCGCGCTCAGGCGGCATGGAGTGAGATCCGCGGCGGCATCGAGGTGCTCGAGCAGCTCGGCCGCCAGCTGGGGCCGACGCACGACGCGCTGCGCTCGAAGGAGCCGGCGGTGGCGGTGAGCACGCCGTCCGGTGCGCGGCGCCGGACAGGTGTCAAGGTGAAGACGTAGGCGCCTGAGCTCGCGGATCTCACCGGCGAGCACCACGGCGCCCGACGGGCCACCGGGCGGTGGACCTGAGGACCCACCGCCCGGGCTTCTGTCACCACCGGTCCAGCGGACCCGGTATCATCCGCGGATATCGCGACGACCCGGACCGGCTTGGGGCGTTCGGGTTCTGGAGAGTTCTCAGCAGGGGGGCAGACCCATGGCTCGACCGGCCCGGAAGTGGTCGCTTTCGATTCTGAGCGTGTTGGTCGTAATCGGTGCGGGTCTAGCGATCCCTGCGACCAGAGCATCGGCGGAAGCCTGTGGGGCAGCCGGAGGAGACGACTCGTGTCCGCTCGCCTTCACCGGTGAGCCGGGCAACGCCGTCGTCGGCAAACACATCACAACCCAGGGCTTCAGCGAGTCGGGGACGCCCGTCACCGTCCAAGCCCAGGAGGGCGACGTCGGTGAGCCCAACGACGGCGACGTCGTTGTCTCCGGCCTGACGGTCACCCTGGCGCTTCTGCAGACGAGCGGCGGCACCGCGACCCTGACCGGTTCGACGACGGCAACCACCGACGCAACCGGGACTGCGACCTTCAGCCCGCTGACAATCGATAAGACCGGCTACTACCAGCTCGAGGCCAGCTCTCCGGGCTTCGTAACCGTCGACTCCTCCGTCTTCTACATCGCGGGCAACGTGTCGACGTGCACCGGGAGCAAGTGCTCCGATTCAGTGTCCGGTAACCAGTTCAGCAGCGCGTCCGCCGTCGCCGTCAACGCGTCCGGGGACCTGCTGAGCATGGGGACAGGGGGGCTGGACTACTCGTGCCCCGGCTACACAACAGTGTCTGCAATCACGGCCACCGATGTGTGGCAGAGCAACGGCAACAGCATCTCCGGCACCGGGGCCCAGACCACGATCCAGATCACCAAGGCAGGGGTGCAGCTCTCGCCGAACAACGGCGCCGCGTTCTACCAGATCTGCTACGCGTCCACCGTAAGCTTCACACCTCGCGGTGGCGGGAGCCCGACGACGCAAACCGTCCAGGTCGGTTCTGGGTCGGTCACGTTCTTCGTCGGCCTGCTCCCGGACTGCGGCACGCCGCGGGTGGCTCCCTGTGTCGTCTCCCGCCACAAGACCAAGAGCGGCCAGGTGCTCATCTCCTTCCTCGGCGTCGGTGACTACTACGGAGCGGGATAGGAGCTGAGCGGCGAGCACTCAAGACGGCGGCGCGCAGACCTGCCCCAGCTGTGGGGAGACGGTTCCTGACGGGAACCGGTACTGCGGGCTCTGCGGTGCCGCCCTGGCGACCCCTGGCCGGCCGCAGATGGTGCGGCGGTCGGTCACCGTGCTCTTCTCCGACCTGAAGGGCTCCACGAGCCTGGGCGAGCGGCTCGACCCCGAGGCGCTGCGCGAGGTGCTCGACGCGTATTTCGAGGCCATGCGCGAGGCCATCGAACGCCACGGCGGCTTCATCGAGAAGTACATCGGCGACGCCGTCATGGCCGTGTTCGGCGTTCCCCGGGCCCACGAGGATGACGCGCTCCGCGCGCTCCGCGCCGCGAGTGACATGCAGGTGGGACTTGCCGCGCTGAACCCCCGACTCCAAGAGCGGTTCGGCGTGCAGCTGGAGAACCGCACCGGCGTCAGCACCGGCGAGGTGGTGACGGGCGATCTCGTCTCCGGGCAGCGGCTCGTGACCGGCGACGCCGTCAACGTCTCCGCCCGGCTCGAGCAGAACGCGCCGGCGAATGAGGTGCTCTTCGGGGAGCGCACCTTCCGCCTGGTACGCGGCGGCGTCTCGTTCGAGAAGCTGGCCCCGATCGAGCTCAAGGGCAAGGCGCAGCGCGTCCCCGCCTACCGCCTTGTCGGCGTGAAGGCCACGGCCGATGAGCCCGGCCGGCGCACCGACACCCCGCTCGTAGGACGGAAGGAGGAGCTCGCCGCTCTCCGGGCCGCCCGCGAACGATCGCACCGGCGGCGGGCGGCAGAGCTCGTGACGGTCATCGCGCCTGCGGGCACCGGCAAGTCGCGGCTCCTGGAAGAGTTCACCCGCCGGGCGAGCGTGTACGCCACCGTGCTGCGCGGGCGCTGCCTGTCCTACGGAGAGGGCATCACCTTCTGGCCGATCGCTGCCATCGCCCGCGCTGCCGCGGGCATCACCGACCGCGATTCCGTGGACGAGGCGCGCGCCAAGCTCACAGCGCTCGTTGGCTCCGATTCGGAGGGGGTCAGCGAGCGCGTGGCGTCGGTTATCGGCCTCTCCGCCGACGCCTATCCCGTGCAGGAGACGTTTTGGGCGGTGCGGCAGCTGCTCCAGGGCGTCGCCGGCCACCGCGGCGCCGTGGTGCTGATCGACGACATCCACTGGGCGGAACCGACGCTGCTCGATCTGATCGAGTATCTGCGCGAGACGATCGCCGGCGCTCCGGTGCTGATCCTCTGCTCGTCGCGCCCGGAGCTGCTCGATCAACGCGAATCGTGGCAGGCCGACCGCCCGGACAGCGTGGTGCTGACCCTGCAGCCGCTGACGGACGAGGAAAGCGGCGACGTGGTCAGCAATCTCCTGGGCGGCAGCGCGCTGAGTGCGGCCGTGCGGGGGCGCATCGTCGAGGCGGCTCAGGGCAACCCGCTCTTTGTCGAGCAGCTGCTCTCCATGCTCATCGACGACGGCACGCTGCAGCGCGACGCTCACGGCAAATGGGTGGTGACCGCGCGCGTCGAGACCATCGAGGTGCCGCCCAGCATCGGCGCGCTGCTGACAGCGCGTCTCGACCGCCTGCCCGCGGTGGAACGCACCGTGCTGGAACGCGGCGCGGTGATCGGCCACAGCTTCCGCGGCGACGCCGTCGTCTACCTGTGTCCTGAGGACGTGCGCACCCAGGTGCCGCCGTCACTGACGGCGCTCGTGCGCAAGGAGCTGGTCGCCGCAGTGCAGACGGCGACCCTCGCCGACGACGACTACCGCTTCGCGCACGCTCTTGTCTCGGAGGCCGCGTATCGCGTGCTGCTGAAGCGTACGCGCGCCGAGCTCCACGAGCGCTTTGTGCAGTGGTTGGAGTTGACGAGCCGTGACCGCCTGACGGAGCTGCGGGAGATCCTCGGCTATCACCTCGAGCAGTCCTATCTCGCGGTGACGCAGCTGGGCCCGCCCGACATGCACGCGCTCGAGGTCGGGCGGCGCGCCTCTGGCCTGCTGGGCGACGCCGGGGAGCAGGCGCGAGCCCGCGGTGACATGCCGGCGGCCGGAGGACTCCTGCGGCGGGCGGCCGCGCTGATCCCGGAGCCTGACGCCTCACGCTCGCTGCTCCTGCTGCATGCAGGCGAGGCGCTGAGCGAGATGGGCCGCTTCGACGACGCCAACGCTGCGCTCGCGCAGGCGGCCGACGACGGACACGCGCGCGATGACATAGCGATGGAGACGACGGCATCGGTCGCACGGCTGCTGTGCCGCTTCATGGCCGATCCGGAGAGCGCCGCGACCATCGAGGTCACCACCGCGGCGCACGACGCCATCGCCGAGCTGGAGCAGCTCGATGCGCCCGCGGGGCTCGCCCGCGCATGGCGGCTGCTGATGTACGCGGGGTTCATCGAGGCGAACTTCGCGGCGGCCGAGGCCGCTGCACGCCGCGCCGTTGCGGAGGCGGCGCGCGACGGCGATAGGGTGCTCGAGTTGCGCTATCTCGCCGCGCTTGGTTCGTGCGTCGTCTACAGCCCGACGCCGGTGAGCGACGCAATCCAGCAGTGTGAGCAGCTGCTCGAGCGTGCCGGCGGCGAGCGCCGCACGGTCGCCATCACGTACAGCGCACTCAGCCACCTGGAAGCCATGCGGGGGAACTTCACGCGGGCGCGTGAGCTCTACGCGAGCAGCAGGTCGACGCTCGTTGAGCTTGGCTTCACGCACAGCGCCGCGATCGTCTCGCTGCAGTCAGGCCCGGCCGAGATGCTGGCCGGGGATCTGGCCAGGGCCGAGGACGAGCTGCGGCGCGATCTTGCGTCGCTGACCGAGCTCGGTGATCGCGGCTACACGTCGACCGTGGCGGCGCTGCTCGCAGAGGTGCTGTTCGCCCAGGGCCGGCGCGAGGAGGCAGGGCAGTTCGCTGAGATCTGCCGCGAGACCGCGGCCCCCGAAGACGTGGCCGCGCAGTACCACCTCTGCGCCATCCAGGCCAAGCTCGCCGCCGCCGAGGGCCGGCTCGAGCAAGCCGAAGCGCTGGCGCGGGAGGGCGTCAAGCACATCCGCGCAACCGACATCATCGACCTGCAGGGCGATGCTCTGGTCACCCTGGCTGGCGTGCTGCGCGCGGCCGGGGACGTCGAGGGCGCAGGCGCCATGCTGCGCGACGCCCTCGCACTGTTCGAGCGGAAGGGCAACCTCGTGTCTGCCGGCCGCGCCCGCGCGGAACTGGCGGAGCTCACCACGGGGTCGCGCGGCGTAGCCGTCTGAGGCAGGCTGTGCGCGCGCGCCTCCTCGCTTCCGTGACCGCGTTGGGCCAGACCATGCGCAACCATGACCTGCGCCGAGCGCAGGCCTCCTTCGCCGCGTCGTGGACATCGGAGTGGGCGCTCACCGTCATCGTCGGCGTCGTCGCATACGGTGACGGCGGCGCGGCGCTGGTCGGGATCGTCGCGGCGCTGCGCATGGCGCTGCCCGCGTTCGTGTCGCCGTTTGCAAGTGCGCTCGCCGACCGCAAGCGACGCGACCGCGTCCTCGTGTTCTCTGGACTCGTTCGTGCCGTCGTGACTGCGCTCGCAGCGCTGCTGCTGGCGGTGCACGGCCCGCTGCCGGTGTTCTATGGGCTGATCGTCCTGGCGTCGTGTGCCTTCATCCTCGTGCGCTCCGCCAACTCCGCGCTCGTGCCGCTGCTCTGCCGGTCGCCACTCGAGCTCACGAGCGCGATGGCCTCGCGAGGCCTCCTCGACTCCGCCAGCACGCTGGTGGGACCGCTGCTCGCCGCCCTGGTGCTGGGAGTGTCGACACCTGCGGTCGCGGTCGTGGCCGTCGCGCTGCTCTCCGCCGCGTCGAGCGCGGTCTTGCTGGGGCTCACCTACGAGGTCCCGGCCCGCGTCAGCTCGACGCTGTCGGCGCGCGCCATCGCCACCGAGGCGGCGGCGGGATTCCGGGTGCTGCGCGAGGAGCACGATGCGGCGCTGCTGGTCGCTCTCGCGCTGGTCCAGACGTTCATCCGCGGCTGCCTCACGGTCTTCATCGTGGTGCTCGCATTCACGGTCCTGCACACGGGTGAGGAGGGGGTCGGCCTCCTGACCGCGGCCATCGGCGCCGGCGCGACCGCCGGATCGGTCGCAGCGTTCTCTCTGGTGAGCGGCCGCCGCCTTGCGGCCGTGGGCGGCGGCGGCATCACGCTGTGGGGGCTGCCGCTGGTGGTGAGCTCGGCGGTTTCCTCGACACCGGGGCTCGTCGCGCTGATGGCTGCCGTCGGCGTCGGCAATTCGTTGCTCGACTTCGGGTTTTTCACGCTGCTCGTGCGCCTCGTGCCCGAAGGACTGCTCGGCCGCCTGTTCGGCGTCTTCGAGAGCCTTGTGGCGCTCGCCGTCGCGCTGGGCTCGCTCGTGGCGCCGCTGCTCATCGACCGTCTTGGACTGCCTGGCGCGTTGCTGCTGGTGGGTCTCCTCGCCCCGGTGGCGGTGCTGCTGGCGCTGCCGCGCCTGCTGCACATCGATCGCACAATGGGACGCCGCGACGAGGAGATCGACGTGCTGCGTCGCGTCGGCATGTTCCAGCCGCTGCCGATGCCGGTGATCGATCATCTGGCGACGGTTGTCGGCCGCGCCCACGTCGACGCCGGCGCCGACGTGTTCCATCAGGGCGACGAGGGCGATTTCCTCTACGTCATCGAGCACGGCACCGCCGACGTGATCGGCGACGGCAGGCTGATCCGCGAGCTGCAGTCCGGTGCGTGCTTCGGCGAGGTTGCGCTGCTGAACTCGTCGCCGCGAACGGCCACCGTGCGCGCGCACAGCGAGCTCGATCTGTACACGCTGGGCAGAGCCGACTTCCTGCTCGCAGTCACCGGCTGCTCTGCCACGGGCCACGAGGCGCAGGTCCTCATGCACGAGCGACTGGAGATGTTTGCGCCGGCTCCGCCGGTCCGCGGCGGCTAGCCTGTTGTATCCCCGAGATCTCCCGACACTTGGCGGACTGACCCCCAAGTAACAAGAAGCGGCGCATCCTTCGGAGAGTTCAACCAACCTCAGGAGCGCCGCCTTGACACACGATGATGCACTGTTCCGCTTTCGTCTACGC
>DASUWI010000118.1:0-3708 GCA_036378495.1 Candidatus Dormiibacterota bacterium | reverse complement strand
ACCCATCACAGCCTTGGTAGGCCGTTACCCCACCAACAAGCTAATAGGCCGCGAGCCCGTCTTCGAGCGGCTTGCGCCTTTACTCACATCGGGATGTCCCGTCGTGACCACATCGGGTATTAATCCTGGTTTCCCAGGGCTATCCCCAACTCGAAGGTAGGTTGCTCACGTGTTACTCACCCGTGCGCCGCTAGATGCGAAGCAGGTTACCCCGCATCGCACCGCGCTCGACTTGCATGTTTCATGCACGCCGCCAGCGTTAATCCTGAGCCAGGATCAAACTCTCCATCAGACGTCTGTTTACCCGGCAAAAGCCGGGCCAAAGACTTGATTGACGAGGCCCCACGTGTTGTGGGCCTTCGCGGAAAGTCGTCTCCACTCTTCAAGTGTCAAGGTGCACGGCGCGCCAGGGCCAAGGCTTTCGACCCGGGCAACGCGCCACCTCCGGCCGGGGCCGGGGGGCAAGAGGTGGATTCTACTCTCGAACAGATGCCCGGTCAAATTCGACCACCGATCCGTCATGAGCCGGAAGCCGGCACTGGCTCGGCTCACCGCTTCCGAATGGCATCGGGCGCTCGAGCTCGAACGGCGCGGGACCGGCCGCCGGGCGTGCTGGTCAGGATGACCGCGGCGCACGCCGGGCCGGCGATCATTCCCGTCGACCAATGCGAGCCCTCGAGCGCGAAGCGTGCCGCCGCCACGTCGTGACGGCCGAGGGCTGACTTCGCGCCGTACGTCAGGTTCGCGCCCACCGCAGTCAGGGCGGCGATGACATGTACCGGCGTGAGCAGCAGAAACCAGCTCATGCTGGACCAACCTCCACCGGATGATGCCGGCGTGTTCGCACCGCGCCACCCGGAGCGGCGGCAGCGTTCGAGGTGAACAGCTCCACCTCGCCGGGCACGCCCTTCAGCGGTCGCGCTCCGCGATCGATCAATTCGATGCTCGAACCCGCGACCGCGTCACGCAGCGCGCGCGACACCAGCACCTCGCCCGCTCCTGCCTGCGCCATGATGCGCGCCGCGACGTGCACCTCCGCGCCGGTCACGTGCTCGCCGTCGACCTGCACCTCGCCGATGTGTGCGCCCACCCGCACCTCGAGGTCGAGGCGCCGCACCGACTCGATGATGCTGCGGGCACATCGCAACGCGGGCACAGGGGCCGCAAAGGTTGCGAAGAAGCCATCGCCCGCGGTGTCTATCTCCTTCCCCGCGTATCTTCGGAGGCAGTGGCGCACGACCGCTCGGAAGTGCACGAGCAGCTCGCGCCAGGCCTCGTCGCCGAGCTCGTACGCGTGTTGCGTCGAGCCGACCATGTCAAGGAAGAGCAGGGTGAGGACTCGGCGATCCGACACGAATCGGTCCGCAATCCGCAGCGCCCGCGCTCGCACCGGCAGGAACGCCAGCGCGACGGGCACGGCTGACGCGAGCAGCACCAGGTCGGAGCCATGGCCGACGGCGGCGCCGAGCGCCAGGTTCGCGATCACGCTGATGAGCACAAGCGCGCCAACCAGCAGCACGGTGATCATCGAATACGCGAGGGCGCGGTTGATGATGAGGTCGATGTCGAGCAGGCCCTGGCGGAAGATCGCAACCCACAGCCCGATCGGGATTGCGATCACCGCCGCGGAGAACACCGCCGAATGGATGGTCTGCGCGAGGAATGACCCGGCATTTGACGGGTCCCGGGAGACGAGCGCGCCTGACGGTACCAGCAGGACGTACACGACGACGAAGACGAGCGCGCTCAGGCCTAGCCACTTGATCTGCTGCCGCTCCGCCTGCGACGCCGTGCGCAAGAAGCGGTAGCCCACGGACAGCAGCGTCGCGGCGACGAGCGCGATCCAGACGGCGCTCTGGCTCATTCCCAGCGTCGATACGTAGACAGACGGACCGCCGATCGCCAGTCCCACATACAGCGCAACCCAGATCGCAGCCAGCGCGATCGTCCACCGCGGCGCGAAGCGGCCGTCGGGGAAGCAGTAGGCCCACGGCAAGCTGAGCGCGCTGGCCGCCAGCAGCAGCATTTCGGGCCAGGGCGCCCACGGATCGGATCGCTGCATGGCGACGATGCCGCCGAAGTCGGTGAACAGCACCCCGCACGAGAGGAAGCTGGCGGCAAGCAGCAGGCCGAAGAGATCGCGGGAGCGGCGCAGGTAGACGACCAGTGCGAGCGCCATCCAGGCGAGGGCCGACAGCAGCGCGACACCCACCGCCGCCAGCGCCAGCTGCGTGAGCGGGGCGCCGCTCGTCGCGGCCGACGCCACCGACGCATGTGCCATCTCGTCCTGCAGCCACCGGGGGAGCCAGCGCACGTACACAACGAACAGCGCCACCGCATATGTGGCCACGACCGCGCGGCCGGCACGGCGCTGCCACAGTGCCAGCGGTCGTCGCAGCAGCGGCAGCGCGTTCACGCGGGCTCGCTCCCGTGGCGTGCCCGAGCCAGGTCGGCGAGCTCAACGCCGATATCGATGCTGGTGAAGGGCACGAGCGCTGCTTCATTCACCTCGCGCACCAGCTCCGGGCTGCGTGCGTCGAAGAGCGAGAGCACGCGCTCCTGGCGCGCGATGTAGATGGAGCGGACGTAGCGCACATCCTCGCCGCGGGCGTTGTAGCGCCCGGCGGCCCCGAGCAGCGCGTCGTGCAGCAGGGCCAGCTGCGCATCCGTGATCCGCGGCAGCCTGCGATCAACGAGCACGAGCCTGCTTGGCGCAGGCTCGCGGCTCGCCGCGCCTGCGGCTCCGCCGTCGGGCCCGAGGCAGTTCACGCGTCGCTCCTCGTCATGGAGCGACCGTACCCGCGCAACCCCGGCTCTGACGTCGTGGTTAATACGTAGGCCGCCACGTAATCATGCGGCGCCCGGGGCGAGAGTTACGTATGTCTCTACGTGCTAGCGCGGATGGCGTGCGCCTGACCCGGCAATACGCTCCTCGGTCATCGCCCCTGCATCACATGGGGCTCACCAAGGAGGTATGACATGGCCAAGCCCAGGATCGTGAAGCTGTGGCGGCGCGGATGGGTGGCTGTCGCCGCAGGATTCGTCCTGTCGACCGGAGCCTTCTACACACAGCTCGATTTCAACGTGCCACTCGGCATCGCGCTGTACGTGGTCAGCGGCGCGCTGGCGCTCGGCGGCTTCGTTGCCACCGTGGTCGCGCACGTCGGTGCGCTGCGCAACACCCACCGGCTCGGGCTGAAGGGCTGGTTCCATACGCTGTTGTGGACGTGGATCGCGGGCGCTGCGGTCTGCCTGGCCATGACGGTCGCGGGCCTGGTCTCGGGTGTGACCTACCTGTCAGGGATCGGCGGCTTCGTGTGGGGCGCGCTGATCATCGGCTCGATGTCAGCCTATGTGTGGGCGGCCCCCGACAGTGAGGCAACGCCTCGTCCGCAGGGTGCGACGGCATCGGCAACCCCGGTGCCGACTCGCTGACACCAGGCGTCCAGGAGGACGAGTGCGATGCGCATCGAAGCGAGCCTGACATCGGTTTCGTGGATTCCGTCCGAGGTGGTCGCGGGGTTGCCCAAGACCGGCTTCAGCGTTGGAGCCCTCCGCTACGACGAGCCGCCGCCGGATCACATCGATGAGATCGACGCCCTGCACGCCGCCGAGCGGTTCCGTTTCGCCAATCGCCTGGCAGCGTGGATCGAGGTGGAAGCGGGCCGCATCGTCGGCGCGGGCTACTCGGGTCGCGGCTACATCACG
>DASUWI010000117.1:0-18227 GCA_036378495.1 Candidatus Dormiibacterota bacterium | reverse complement strand
CATGGGCGCTGAACTGCGCGGCTCGGTCGGCGTCCCCCCTTCTGCGTCACCCGTCAGCGCCGGCAGGGCCCCCAACTCGGTAGGGCGCGTATGGCTGCGCTGATCGTCCTCCTGATCGCGGCTCTCGTGATCGCTTCGTTCGCCTCCACGGCCGAGACGTCACTCACCAGCGTTTCGCGCATCCGCATCCGCAGCCTCGCCGAGGAGGGCAGCCGCCGCGCGCAGCGCGTGCTGCGGCTGCACAACGATCCCAACGCCTACCTCACCACCATCCTCACGCTGAACACGGTGGCGCTGATCGTGGCCTCGACTGCGACCGCGCTGATCATCGATCAGTTCCTGCACTCCGTCCCGCAGGCCGCGGGCACCGCGGCGCTCTCGCTGGTGGCGCTGATGTTCTGCGAGATCGTGCCGAAATCGCTGGCGCTGCGGTTCAACGAGCGCTTCGCGCTGGCGTTCGGCGCCCCGGTCGCCTTCCTCACGGCGCTGCTCCGGCCGGTCGTGGGCGCGCTGACCGCGCTCTCGCGCTTCGTCGTCCGCATCGCCACCAAGGGACGCGCGGCGCCCGGGCCGTTCGTCACCGAGGAAGAGCTCAAGCTCATGGTCTCGATGGGGGAGCAGGAGGGGGTTGTCGAGCACGAGGAACGGCAGATGATCCAGGGCATCCTCGAGATGACCGACAAGGCGGTGCGGGAGGTGATGGTGCCCCGCGTCGACGTGGTGGCGGTGGACGTCGCCGAGGCGAACATCGACGACGTGATCAAGGTGATCATGGATCGCGGCTACTCGCGCATTCCGATCTACGAGGAGAACATCGACAACATCGTCGGCGTCGTCTACGCGAAGGACCTGCTGCGCCACGCGCCCGCCGACGAGACGCGATCCCTGAAGGAGATCGCGCGCGAGCCGTACTTCACCCCGGAGTCGAAGCACGTGGGTGAGCTGCTGCACGAGATGCGCGAACGCAAGGTGCACATGGCGATCGTCGTGGACGAGCACGGCGGCACCGCCGGCATCGTCACCCTCGAGGACGTCATCGAGGAGATCGTCGGGCCGATCCGCGACGAGTACGACCTCGGCGAGCAGGAGGAGCTGCAGGTCGTCTCGGACAACGAGGTCCTGGTGTCGCCGCGCTTCTCGCTCGACGACGCGCGCGAGCTCCTCAGCCTCGACATCGGCGAGTCCGAGGCCGACACCATCGGCGGGCTGATCTACGAGCGCCTCGGCGTGCCCAAGGCCGGCGACACGCTGCAGTTGGGAAAGGTCACGCTCACCGTCGTGTCGGTACGCGGCCACCGCATCCTCTCGGTGCGCCTCGACAGCGCGGACCCGCTCATCGTGCAGCACCCGGCGCACAACGGCGAGCGCGAGGACGCCCACGAGGAGCGCCGCGCCGCCCACGGGTAGAGCGAGGCACACTCGGCCTCGGCCGCGGGCATGATGTGAGCGATGCCCACCTACACCGATGAGGGAATCGTGCTGCGGCGCGTCAACTACGGCGATGCCGACCGCATCCTCACGGTGCTGACGCGCGACCACGGGAAGATCGGCGTGATCGCCCGCGGGGTGCGGCGCCCGCAGAGCCGGCTCGGCCCGCGCACCGACCTGTTCACGCGCAGCCGCATGCAGCTGGCACGCGGTCGCGGCGAGCTCGACGTGCTCACCCAGGCGGAGCAGATGACGGCGCCGTCTCCGCAGGGCGCGCGACGCGTCGCCTGTGCGGCGCTCTGCGCCGAGCTCACCGACCGCGTGCTCGAGAATCATCATCCCGACCCCGAGATCTACGAGCTGGTGGCGCACGCACTCCGTGACTGCGCGGATCCCGCACGCGATCCCCGCGCAGCGGTGGTGTGGTTCTCGCGCCGCATGATCGACCGCCTCGGCTACGCCCCGCAGCTCTACGACTGCGTGGGCTGCGGCGCGACCCTCGTCGAGGAACCGGCGCGCTTCAGCGCGCGGGACGGCGGGCTGCTCTGTCCTCGCTGCACGCCCGAGGATCCCGGCGGCGTGGACTGCTCCGTCCGCGCCATCAAGGTGATCCGCACGGCGGCGTCGAGTGACTCCGACCTGTGGCGGCGGCTGCGGCTCGATCCTCCGACGCTGATCACGGTGGAGCGCGTTGTCGAGGCCGAGCTCGCCTTTCATCTCGACCGCCGTCTGCGCTCGTTTGACGTGCTGCGCGCCATCGAAGGCGGTAACGGCGCAGCGCTGCAGCTAGACTGACGCGTCGTGTCAGCCGAGGCGGCGCCGCAGGAGCGGCCGAACGATCTCATCGAACGCATCGTGTCGCTCTGCAAACAGCGCGGCTTCGTGTACCCGTCGAGCGAGATCTACGGCGGTCTCAACGCTGTCTACGACTTCGGTCCGCTGGGCACGCGGCTGCGGCGCAACATCCGGCGGCGCTGGTGGCGGCGCATGGTGGAGCTGCGCGACGACGTGGAGGGGATCGAGACATCGATCCTCATGAACCCCCGCGTCTGGGAGGCGAGCGGGCATGTGCAGAGCTTCACCGATCCGCTGGTGGACTGCATGGGCACGTGCAAGAAGCGCTGGCGTGAGGATCACCTCGAGGCCGAGCGCGTGGCGCGAGGCAAGCCCGCCGACGCCCCGGGCTGTCCCGAGTGCGGCGGCCCGCTGACGCCGGCACGGCAGTTCAACCTGATGTTCAAGACGTTTGTCGGTCCGGTTGAGGACGGCGCGTCGCAGGTGTGGCTGCGGCCGGAGACCGCGCAGGGCATGTTCGTGGACTTCGTCAGCGTGGTCAACTCGACGCGGCGCCGCCTGCCGTTCGGCATCGCGCAGCAGGGCAAGGCGTTTCGCAATGAGATCTCACCGGGCAACTTCATCTTCCGGCTCCGAGAGTTCGAGCTGATGGAGATGGAGTTCTTCTGCAAGCCGGGCACCGACCTCGAATGGCACGAGTACTGGTGCAACGAGCGGCTCTCGTGGCACGTCGACGACATGGGTGTGCAGCGCTCCAATCTGCGCCTGCGCCCGCACGGCGCGGAGGAGCTGTCGCACTACAGCACGGCGACCAGCGACATCGAGTACCACTTCCCCTTTGGCTGGGGCGAGCTGGAGGGCATCGCCGACCGCACCGACTACGACCTCAAGCGGCACATGGAGTTCAGCGGCCGCGACCTCTCGTACTTCGACACGCAGACCAACGATCGCTACATCCCATACGTGATCGAGCCCGCGCTGGGGCTGGACCGCACCATGATCACGCTGCTCGTCGACGCGTATGACGAGGAGGAGGTGCGCGGCGAGCGCCGCATCGTGCTGCGGTTTCACCCCGACGTCGCTCCGGTGCAGGTGGCGGTGCTGCCGCTCTCCAAGCGGGCGGAGCTGGTCGCGCCGGCGCGCGCCCTCGAGCACGACCTGCGTGCCACGTTCGCCACGGAGTACGACGAGACCCAGTCGATCGGCCGTCGCTACCGGCGCCAGGACGAGATCGGCACGCCGCTGGCGGTGACGTTCGACTTCGATTCGCTCGTGGATCACGCGGTGACGATCCGCGAGCGTGACGGCATGAGCCAGGTGCGCGTGCCCATCAGCGGTCTCGCCGCCGCGCTGCACGAGCAGCTCACGGCGGCGCGTGCGCGCGCGTCGGCGCGCGCGCGAGGGGACGGCTGAGCCGCGTCCGCCGGTCCGAGCTCCGCCGCGCGGCGTCACTCGGAAATCAATCGAACGATGGATGTCCCGCGGTGGGAGCGCACCTATGGTCGAACCCATGTCATCCATTCCACAGGGGGTTCTGATCATGGACACGGCAACCAGCGCGGAGACCAACATCACGCTGCTCGGCGAGGGCTATGCGGCCTTCGGTCGCGGCGATCTCGACACGGTGAGCCGCCTCTTCCGGGCCGACATCGTCTGGCACGCGCTTCGTCTCGGTGCGCTCAGCGGCGATCACGCCGGCCGCGACGCCGTCTTCGCATTCTTCGGGCGAAGCGCGGAGATGACGCAGGGTACGTTCTCCGTCGTGCCCGAGGAGATCCTCGCCAGCGAGACCACGGGAGCGGTCATCTGCCGCTCCCGCGGCACGCGCAGTGGCCGCCAGCTCGACGACCGCCAGGTGCATCTCTATCGACTGGTCGACGGTCAGGTGGCCGAGGTCTGGCAGTACACCGGCCCGGCAGCCGACGATTTCTGGGCCTGATCCTGTCCTCTGTGGAGCGGCACGGGGCGGCATAATCGCCTCCCGTGCCTGCTCCGGGGGAAGCGCTCCGGCTTGCCGAACCACTGGCCGCGCTCTCGCTGGCGTCGGATCTCGCGCGCGGTCATCCCCAGGACGAGGCGCTGCGCGCCACCGCGGTGGCCGTGCAGGTCGCCGCGGCGCTGCATCTCGATCCCGCGCGGGTGGACACGCTGTACTGGTGCACGCTGCTGCGCTACGTCGGCTGCACCGCAACGTCGCCGCAATACGTGGCCGCATATGGTGCAAGCGACGTCGCCGTGCGGCAGCACGGCGACTATGTGGACATCGCGTCGACGCGTGACGGGATGCGCTTTCTGCTCGCGCTCACCGACGATGTCGCAGGCCCGCGGCGGCTGGGACGGTTCCTCGCAAGTCTGAGTCGCGCCCGCGCCGCCGGTCCCGACGCGGCGCGCGCGGACTGCGAGGTCGCCGCCGCACTCATCCGCCAGTTCGGGCTGCCGGAGGCGGTGCAGCGCGGCGTGCTGCATTCGTTCGAACGGTGGGACGGCAGGGGCTGGCCGGACGGAATCGGCGCTGACGCCATCCCGCTGGAGACGCGGATCGCAACGGCCGCGTTCACGGCCGTGATGTTTGCCGAGCTCGATGTCGCCCTGGCGCGCGAGACGGTGGCGGCGCGCGCCGGCACCTCCCTGGATCCCGATGTCGCAGCGGCGCTGCTCGAATCCTTCGAAACGGTGGAGGCCGTCGTCGCGGGCGACGCCTGGGGCGCCGCGCTCGACGCGGAGCCGCAGCCGGCTCGCCGCGTCCACGACGATGAGCTGACGCCCATCGCGCGCGGATACGCGCACGTCGCGGACCTGAAGAGCACGTATCTCCACGGCCACTCCGCCGCCGTCGCCGAGCACGTGCGGGCGGCTGCCCCGCTCGCGGGGCTGGCGGGCGATGCCGCGCGGACGGCGGTGCGCGCCGCGTACATGCACGACATCGGCCGCGTCGGCATCGACACCCGCATCTGGGACAGGCGCGGTGCGCTGACTCGCGCCGAGTGGGAGGAGGTGCGCCTGCACCCGTACCACACCGAACGCATCCTCGCCCGCGCGCCCTGCCTGCACGACGTGTGCGCCGTCGCCGCTGCGCACCACGAGCGCCCGGACGGCAGCGGCTATCACCGCGGGCTTCGCGCCGGCGAGCTTCCGACTGCGGTGCAGCTGCTCATTGCCTGCGATGCGTTCCAGGCCATCACCGCGGACCGCCCTCACCGGCCGGCGCGGAGCTCGCAGGTGGCTGCCGCCGCGCTGCAGGACATGGGCCTCGACGGCACGGTCGTCTCCGCAACGTTGGAGGCGCAGGGACTCTCGGCCGAGCGGCGTCCGCAGCACCCCGCCGGCCTGAGCGAGCGCGAGGTGGATGTCCTGCGGCTGCTCGCCCGCGGCATGACCAAGAGGGAGGTGGGCAGCACCCTGCACGTCTCCGCGGCGACGGTGCACACGCACACAATGCACATCTACGACAAGATCGGCAGCCGTACGCGCGCCGCACTGGCATTGTTCGCGATGGAGAACGGCCTGTTGCGGTAAAGGTGCGTAGTCTGGTGTGGTGCGCGGATTCGTCGCTCTCACGGCGGCGGCGGTCGTCGCCTGCACAGCGCTCGTTGGCGAGGGCACGACGGCAGCCGCGGCGTCGCCACCACACGTGATGCTGATCGTCGAGGAGAACCGCGACTATCCCAGCGTCATCGGGTCGGGGGACGCGCCGTACATCAGCGGGCTGGCCAACCGCTACGGGCTCGCGACCGCGTCGTACGGCCAGGCGCGTCCCAGCCTCCCGAACTACCTGACGCTGCTCAGCGGCTCGACGCACGGGGTGACGGACGACGGAACCGGGTACACGTTCACGGGGCCGACCCTGGCCGACCAGCTGGCGCAGCGAAACATCCCATGGCGCGCGTACATGGAGAGCATGCCGTCGGCCTGCTACGGCGGCGCATCCAGCGGCGAGTACGCGAAGAAGCACGACCCCTTCATGTACTTCAGCAGCATCACCGGGAACCCGGCGCAGTGCCGCAACGTCGTCCCGCTGGGGTCGCTCAGCGCGGATCTGGCCGGCACCGCGGCGCCGGACTTCGTCTGGGTCACGCCGAACCTCTGCAACGACGGCCACGACTGCTCCACCGCCACCGCCGACTCCTGGCTGGCCTCGGCCCTTCCGCCGGTGCTGTCCTCGGACTGGTTCAAGCAGAACGGCATCGTGATTCTCACGTGGGACGAGGGCACCGTCAGCACCGGCTGCTGCAACGGGGCATACGGCGGTCACATCGCCACGATCGTGATCGCAGGTGCGTCGCAGCAGCACGCAACGATGGCAGCGGCGGTCGACCACGCCGGAACGCTGCGCACCATCGAGGACCTCTACGGGCTTGCGCCGCTGGGCGACGCGGCGTGCGCGTGCAGCGGCACCCTGGCGTCGTTGCTGCCCGCGCCCGCTGCCGCGCCGCCCGCGCTGACCTGGCTGACCGTGCCGCACCGCCGCTGAGCCCGGGTCGCCGTAGCCAGAGACTGCGCTACCCTGCCCCGGCGCGCACGCTCACACACCGATGAACGGAGGCAGGACACACTGATGGCGGCTGGCACGAAGCGACCCTCGGCGAAGACCAAGGCAGGCCGCCTCGAAACGGCGCGGGCGAAGCGCGCCAGCCCCAACGGACGGCCGCGCAAGCGCGCCGAGCACAAGTGGGTGTACCGGTTCGAGGAGGGCAGCGCTCAGATGCGCAATCTCCTCGGCGGCAAGGGCGCGGGAGTCGCCGAGATGACGCGGGCCGGGCTGCCGGTGCCGCCCGGGTTCACCATCACCACCGAGGCGTGCAACGCCTTCTACGCAGCCGGCGAGAAGTTCCCCGCGGGAATGTGGGACCAGGCGCTGGCGGCGCTGCAGCACGTGGAGAACGCGACGGGCAAGCTCTTCGGCGACGCGAACAATCCGCTGCTGGTCAGCGTGCGCAGCGGCGCGCGATTCTCGATGCCGGGGATGATGGACACCGTCCTCAACCTCGGGCTCAACGCCGAGACCCTGCAGGGGCTCGCCACGCTCACCGGGGACCGCCGCTTCGCGCTGGACGCGTATCGGCGCTTCATCCAGCTGTTCAGCAAGATCGTGCTCGACGTCGACGGCCAGCTCTTCGAGGACGCGCTCGACGTGGTGAAGCGCGAGCACGGCGCTGCCACCGACGCCGACCTGAGCCCCGGCGCTCTCGAGGTGGTGATCGCGCGTTATCGCGACATCGTGCGCCGCGAGGCGAACACCGAGTTCCCCGAGGACCCGCTGGAGCAGCTCCGCGAGGCCATCGGCGCGGTGTTCTCGTCGTGGAACAACAAGCGCGCCATCGACTATCGCCGCTTCAATCGCATTCCCGACGACCTCGGCACCGCGGTGAATGTGCAGTCGATGGTGTTCGGCAACATGGGCAGCGACTCCGGGACTGGTGTCGCGTTCACCCGCGATCCGTCGACCGGGGAGAAGAAGCTGTACGGCGAGTACCTCACCAACGCGCAGGGCGAGGACGTCGTGGCCGGCATCCGCACGCCGCAGCCGATCAGCGCCATGGCGCAGGAGCTCCCCAAGGCGTACAAGGAGTTCGAGCAGATCGCGCGCCGCCTCGAGCGCCACTACCGCGACGTGCAGGACATGGAGTTCACCATCGAGCGCGGCCGCCTGTACATGCTGCAGACGCGCACCGGCAAGCGGACGGCCGAGGCCGCGGTGAAGATCGCCACCGACATGGTGCGCGAGCGATTGATCACGCGGCGCGAGGCGGTGCTGCGGGTGGAGCCGCTGCAGGTGGATCAGCTGCTGCACCGCCGTATCGACCCCTCCGCGCAGGTGACGGTGCTCGCCACGGGCTTGGCTGCATCGCCCGGGGCTGCATATGGCAAGGCGGTTTTCGATGCCGATCGGGCCGAAGAGATGGCGCGGTCGGGCGAGCAGGTGATCCTGGTGCGCATCGAGACCAATCCCGACGACGTGCACGGGATGATCGCCGCGCAAGGCGTCCTCACCTCGCGCGGCGGGCGCACCTCACACGCCGCCGTGGTGGCACGCGGCATGGGCAAGGCGTGCGTCGCAGGCGCCGACTCGGTATCGGTCGACCTGGCCCGGCGTCAGTTCACCGCCGGCGGCGTCACCATCCACGAGGGCGAGCCCTTCACCATCGACGGCAGCACCGGGCGCGTGATCGCCGGCAGCGTGCACATGCTCGAGGCCGAGGTGTCCGGCGATCTGCAGCAGCTGCTGCGCTGGGCCGACTCGTTCCGCCGCCTCCAGGTGTGGGCCAACGGCGACTACCCGCAGGACGCCGAACGCGCACGCGAATTCGGTGCGCAGGGCATCGGTCTCTGCCGCACCGAGCACATGTTCATGGAGCAGGAGCGCCTGCCCATCGTGCAGCGCATGATCCTCGCGCCCGACAGCGACGCGCGTCGCGCTGAGCTGGAGAAGCTGCTGCCGTTCCAGCGTGAGGACTTCCGCGGCATCCTGCGCGCGATGCGCGGGCTGCCCGTGATCATCCGGCTCATCGATCCGCCGCTGCACGAGTTTCTTCCCTCGTACGAGGAGCTGCTCGTCGAGGTCACACGAGCGGAGGTCGAGGGCCGGCCCGAGGAGGCGTACGCCGAAACGCGGCGGCTGCTGAAGGCGGTGGGCGATCTGCGCGAGCAGAACCCCATGCTCGGCTTGCGCGGCATTCGACTCGGCCTGCTGTTTCCCGAGATCATCGAGATGCAGACGCGGGCGATCATCGAAGCCGCGGTGAGCCTGAAGCGCGAGCGCGTCGACGTGCGCCCAGAGATCATGGTGCCGCTGGTCAGCGCCGGCGAAGAGATGCGGCGGACGCGCGAGGTGATCGACAGGACCGCACAGAGCGTGTTCGAAGAGATGAAGGCGTCGGTCCCGTACCTGGTGGGCACCATGATCGAGCTGCCGCGCGCCGCGTTGACAGCCGCGCAGATCGCGCAGAGTGCCGAGTTCTTCTCCTTTGGCACCAACGATCTGACGCAAACCACGTTCGGCATCTCGCGGGATGACGCGGAAGCCAAGTTCCTGTTGCGCTACGTCGAAGACAAGATCCTGACGCGCAACCCGTTCGAGACCCTGGACCGTCAGGGGGTCGGCCGCCTCATGGCCACCGCGGTCGGGGAGGGCCGGCAGGCACGGCCCGGGCTCAGCATCGGCATCTGCGGCGAGCACGGCGGCGACCCGGAGTCGATCGCGTTCTGCGAGGAGCTCGGCCTCGAATACGTCTCATGCTCGCCGTATCGCGTGCCTGCTGCCCGTTTGGCAGCGGCACAAGCGCGGTTGGAGCGGGAGGAGCGTGATCGCTGACGTGCGGGAGGCAAGCCCCCGCTGAACATGCGCGGCGCACCCC
Source organism: Candidatus Dormiibacterota bacterium (assembly GCA_036378495.1). Taxonomy (GTDB): domain Bacteria; phylum Chloroflexota; class Dormibacteria; order Aeolococcales; family Aeolococcaceae; genus JAFALX01. Next base: position 8,649 of record DASUWI010000117.1, on the reverse strand, counting down.
CCGCAAACCCCCGATGCGGATAATCCATCGGGGATGGGTGAGCACGTGAGAGTGCGCAAGGTGGGCACGCGCAGCGGACGGCCGGAGATGCTCGACGATGGCCACGTGGTCGAGGGCGACGAGCTGTCGCCGCCCACACCCGGGACTCCGTATTCGATACGGCGCAGCTTCGCGGAACACGAGGACGCCCCCGACGTGTTCGCCACGTCGCCTGTGCGCGCCGTGATCACCGAGAAAGACGGCGGCATCGTGGTGGTCACCGACAACTCTCGCTACGTTGTCGAGGTGGTCGGCCGCTGAGAGACGGTGCGCCGTCCGATCCCCTACTCTTGCAGCGGATGTCCAGCCAGGTGTCCCAGACCTCAGCCGCAGCTCAGCACCCCACTGACGAACCGTACATTCCAGTAGAGCAGATCGCGCAACGGCTCGACCTGCCCCTGGCGATCCTGCTGCGACGCATCGAGGCCGGAGACGTGCCGGCGCGTCGCGTTCTCGGCGGCAGCGGCAGCGGCTGGGGCATCCGCCTGAGCGACCTGGGGATCGAGCCGTCGGCCGAGGTGCGCCGGCACGAGGTGACACATGCGCAGCCGGCGGAGCCGCGGCCGGCGCAGGCACCCGAGGTGGTGGCGCCCGTGGCATCCGAACCGCAGCTGCAGCACAGTTCACCGGAGCTGACACCGGCTGAGGACCCGATGGATCCGGTGTCGGTGACCGGACGGATCACTCGCTACGAGCGCGGGACGCGCGGCCCCCGCCACGAGGTCGCCGGCATGTTCATCGACTCCCGCGAGCTCGTCAGCGGGCTGCTGGACCGCTGGGAGCGCACGCTGGAGCAGCGCATCTTCATCGAGCAGCGCCAGCGGTTCGAGGGTGAGCTCAACGCGCGGCAGAACCTGGTGAAGCAATTGCAGCTGGAATTGCAGACGGCGCACGCGGAACATGCGGCGTATGTGGCCGACAGCGAACGCCGGTACCTCGAGCTGGAGCGCCAGATCGCCGATCTGCAGCGCGAGCTGGCCACGGGCAACGACCTGCACGCGCGGCGGCGCGGACTCTTCTCCCGGCACTGACGCCACCTGGGTGACCCGTGCCCGCTGACACCGTTGCCGAGATCAAGGCGCGCCTCGACATCATCGATGTCGTCGGCGGCTACGTGGCCCTGCAGCGGAGCGGCCGCGAGTTCAAGGGCCTCTGTCCCTTCCACGCGGAGAAGACGCCGTCGTTCACCGTGTCGCAGGAGCGGCAGGCGTGGTACTGCTTCGGCTGCCAGGAGGGCGGCGACCTCTTTTCCTTCATCGAGCGCATTGAGCGGGCTGACTTCCGGCAGGCGCTCGAGCTGCTTGCGGACCGCGCCGGGGTGGAGGTGGAGGCCGGGGGACGCGGTGGTGCCCGCGGGGCCGGGCGGGAACGGCGTCGCACCCTCGAGCTGAACGCGAAGGCGCAGGCCTACTACGAGCACGTGCTCTGGGCGACACCCGCCGGCGCGCCGGGGCGCGCGCTGCTCGACCAGCGCGGGGTCGCGGAGGCGCTGGCGCGCCGCTTTGCGGTGGGCTTCGCGCCCGCGGGGGGTGCGACCGGCGACGCGCTGGTTCGGTATCTGAGCTCGCGTGGCGCGTCGGTGGACGAGCTCGTGGCCGCCGGGCTGGCTCAGCAGCAGCGCGGGGCGCTGCGTGACCGCTTCCGCCACCGGCTGCTCTTCCCCATCCGCGACGAGCGCGGCGCAACGATCGGGTTCGGCGGCCGCGCCATGGGCGACGCCATGCCCAAGTACCTCAACACGCCGGACACCACCGCCTATCGCAAATCACGTTCCCTCTTCGGCATCGACCTGGCGCGACGCGCGATCGAGGAGCAGCGCGCCGCAGTCATCGTCGAGGGGTACTTCGACGTGCTCGCGGCACACGCGTCCGGCGTCGAGCACGCGGTGGCCAGCAGCGGCACCGCGCTGACACGCGAGCAGGTTCAGGCCTTGAAGCGATACGCCGCAACACTTGTGCTCTGCTTCGACGGCGACAACGCGGGCCGTGCCGCGGCGTCGCGGGCTGTCGATGTGGTCGCGGGCGAGGGGGTGCAGGCGCGCATCTGCGCCCTGCCCGCGGGGGTCAAGGATCCTGACGAGCTGGTGCGCCGCGACCCGGAGGCGCTGGCCACCCTTATCGCCGATGCGCCCCCGGAGTGGCAGGTGCTCCTCGACGCGGCGCTGACGGAGGGGGAGGGGGGAAGCGTCGACGCGCGCCGTGCCGCCGCCGAGCGTGCCGTCACCGTTCTGGTGCGGATCCCGGAGGCGGCGACACGTGACCTCTACGTTCAGCAGGCGGCGAGGCGGCTCGACGTGTCGACCGGCTCGCTGGCCCAGGATGTCGCTCGCGCCCACCGCTCGGCGCCCGGACGGCCGGCGACGGTGGTGCTGCCGGCGCCGCCGGTGGTGGACGACGCTCCCACCGCCACCGACGACGAGACCCCTTCGGCCGAGCCCGAGCCGCCCCGCTGGGAGGCCTACCTCGGCGGCATCGTCGTGCATCGCCCCGATGTGGCGCGGCTGCTCATGGACTCAATGGGCCTGCGGCTCGGCGAGATCGTGGCCGCGTCCGTGCGCCGGATCATCGAGCTCGCGCTGGAGACCGCGGGCCCGGACTTCCCCCTGCACCGCCTGCGGCCGTCCGATCGCTCGCTGGCGGCCCGGCTGCTCGTGCTCGACGTTCCCGAGCTGGACGACGGCGAGGCGCTGGAGCGGGCCATGCGCGACTGCGTCCGCCGTGTTCACGAGGCCACCGCCATACGGTCGGCCGCCGCGATCCAGCGTGAGCTGCAGGAGGCGAAGGAGGCGGGCCGCGACGAGGAGGTTCGCATCCTGGCCACACGTCTTGCCGAGCTGGCGGCCGAAGCACCGCACCTGCGCCGCACGCTCGCTGCTCGCTGACGGAACTGAGGCGGGGCGACGCGTGGTGGCGCGGGTGACGCCAGCGGGGGGTCGCCGAGCGAGCCGCGTCGACGGCGCCTGTGGCGCCAGCAGCGGCGAGTGAGGAGGGGACCCCGCGGTGGCAGGACCCGCGCCCCATCCGTGCGGCGTCACCCGCGCCGCCACAACGCAGCGACCGCTCAGTCTCAGTGAGTCGGCAGCGTCAGCGACAGGTTGCTCAGGGCGATGACCGCGGGCAGGTTGTCGGGGCGCCATGTGGGCACGTCGTCCTGCGTCAGCTCGAGCTTGAGCGTGTGTCCCGCCTGCAGCCGCCACGCGTTGGGCCAGAGCTCGAAGCGGAGGCTCTGCGTGTTCGGCAGCAGCGACGCGTTGGTGAGGCGCACCGCCGACCGTGTGATCAGCGTCTGCGTGCCGCCTGCGTCGACGTCCCAGAGACGCGCGATGAGGATCGCATCGGTGCCGGTGAGCGTCGCGGTCACGGCCACCGTCGGTCCGCCGACGAGCGTGATTCCGGTGCTGACCGGGAACGAGTACGACGCCTGCCCCGGTGCGGTGTCGCTCAGCGACGCCTGGATGCTCCGGCACCCGCTGTTGACGATGGGATCCGTCTCCAGGCCCTCGTAGGTGCCGAGCGGCGGCGAGGTGGGAATCAGGTGAACGATCGTCTGCGTCCCGGGCGAGGCCACCGATAGCGTTGAGGTCTCCACGGCGCCGAAGCTGCTGCCGCTGAAGCTCTGCAGCGTCTGGCCACTCACGCAGCGCGTCGTGTCCACCGTGACCTGAGGCTCGTTGGTGCCGTGGTGAGCGAGCACCTGTCCGAGCCATGCGTTGCCCTCGTTGTGCGCCTGCTGCCAGACGTCGAGCGGGTTGTTGGCGTACGAATGGCCGATGTCTCCGTAGAAGGCTGTGACGGGATAGCTGGGGTCGGCAGCTTTGAGGCGATTGATCATCGTCTGCGCCTGCAGCGGCGGGAACAGCGGGTCGGTCAACCCCTGGATGACGAAGATGGGCTTCTCCTCGCTCTTCGGCGGGACCGGCATCGCGAACGCGGATCGCAGCGGCCCGCCCACCTGGGCGAGGATCACCTGCGAGAGCGGGTTCAGCGCAAAGGTCGGCTCATCGGCATTGATCGCCGCGAACCAGGTCGTCAGATCGGCTGTCGGGTCGACGCCGGGCAGGGCGTACTGGCCTCCGGCGTCCACCTGCGACGGCACGTTGGCGAGCCCCTTGGCGAAGAGCCCGGTGACGTACGACAGCTTCTCGGCGCCGATCGGGGACTGGTGGCTGCCGTCCGCCGGCGCGCCGGCGAGCCCGTCGGACGCGGTGCCGTTGGGCATCAGCGCGTCGACCAGGTCTGTCCATGTGTACATGGGCAGTGCCGCCGCCAGGTGCAGCGGGGTCCCGTTCGGCGAGGTCCAGGGCAGGGTGTCGACGTGTGTGGGCGTCGAGTCGAGCTGCACCACCTGGTCCTGCGAGAGCGCCAGGTCCCATGTGGGGCCGCCGCCACCGGAGTCGCCGCTGGCCACGATCTGGTTGGGATTGACCAGCCCGGCGTCGACGATCATGCCCGAAAGCAGCTGGGCATCGCGGATCTCGTAGCGGCGGTCATAGAGATGGATCCAGCTCGCCTCACCCGGTGTGTCGCTCCAGGCCGGGTCGGTGAGATAAAGGTAGTCCGTCGCCAGGTCCTTGCCGCACGAGTCGAACCAGCCGCGCGGCGTGTAGGTGAGCGTCACCATTCCCTGCGACGCGAACCAGGCGTTGTTCCAGTGGTACCCGTTGTTGCCGATCCAATCCGGGCACCCGGCCACCGCCCACCCCTCCAGCGTCGTCGACTCGAACTGGCAGACGTCGTTGCTGTAGCCGCTCATCAGAACGACGAGCGGCGGGGCTGCGGGGTTCTTGGAGCCGGCGGGGATGTAGGCGGCGCTGGGCACGGTGACGTCGACGTGCAGGGGGTGCCGTCGAAGCTGCGCACCCTGCCGGTGCAGACGATGAAGGGCTGCCGCCAACCGGCGACACCGATTGCGATTGCGTCAGCTGTGTCCCGCCCAGCGCAGGGCACGCGAGGCTGGCCTTGGCCGGCCCTCCCGCCGACGGCCACCCCAGCACCCCGGCGAGGACCACGATGGTCAGCGCGGGCACCAACCGGCGACGCGTCACGGCGCCTCCTTGCGCACGGGAACCTCCATCCTTGCGTTAACGAATAGCAGGGAGCCACCCCTGCGTGGGCGCGCCGCCTCTTCCTGACGTCGCAATGTGATACTTCACGTTTCGGCGGACGCCGACCGTGGCACGATTGTGGCGAATCCGGCAGTCCCGCCTCGGTGCGCCAAACAGATGGCCGACACCAAGAAGTATCCAGAGCGTTTATTGAGATTGTGACCTCCCTTCCCACCGCCGCTCGAACCAAGGCTGCAGCTCCCACCGCCGCCCTGGGCGGCGCCGATCAGCTGGTCACCGCTGCCGAGACCCTGATCATCCGTGGCAAGGACCACGGGTACCTCACACCTGACGATGTCCTCACCGCGTTTCCGGAGATCGATGCCGAGCCGGACCACCTGGAACGCATCTTCCAGGCCTTCCGCGACATGGGCATCGAGGTCACCGACGGCGACATGGACTTCGAGACCGTCGACGAGATCGACGAGGAGCTGATCGCCAAAGCCGAGGCAATCGACTCCGTCTCGCTTGACGACCCGGTGCGCATGTACCTCAAGGAGATCGGCCGCGTGGCGCTGCTCAAGGCCGAGCAGGAGGTGCACTACGCGAAGCTGATCGAGCAGGGCGATGACGTCGCCAAGAATCAGCTCACCGAGGCCAACCTGCGCCTTGTCGTCAGCATCGCCAAGAAGTACATCGGCCGCGGCATGTCCTTCCTCGATCTGATCCAGGAAGGCAACATGGGCCTGATTCGCGCGGTCGAGAAGTTCGACTACCACAAGGGCTACAAGTTCTCCACGTACGCCACGTGGTGGATTCGCCAGGCGATCACGCGAGCCATCGCCGACCAGGCACGCACCATCCGGATTCCGGTGCACATGGTCGAGACGATCAACAAGCTCGTGCGCGTGTCGCGCCGTCTGCTTCAGGAGCTGGGGCGCGAGCCGTCGGACGAGGAGATCGCCGAGGAGATGGGGATCACGCCCGACAAGGTGCGCGAGATCACCAAGGTGTCCCAGGACCCGGTGTCGCTGGAGACGCCGATCGGCGAGGAGGAGGACTCCCACCTCGGCGACTTCGTGGAGGACAAGGAGGCCACCGCGCCGTCCGAGGCTGCATCGCTGACGATGCTGCGCACCGAGGTGGAGGACATTCTCGACACGCTCACGCCGCGCGAGCGGCGCGTGCTGCAGCTGCGCTTCGGGTTGATCGACGGACACCAGCGGACACTCGAGGAAGTGGGCAAGCGCTTTGGCGTCACTCGCGAGCGGATCAGACAGATCGAGGCGAAGGCGCTGCGCAAGCTCCGCCATCCCTCGCGCAGCAAGAAGCTGAAGGACTACCTGGACTGACGTCCGTGGTCTGGGGGGCGCGCACCCCGACGCCGACCACGTGGCAGGTGGCAGCGGTCGCCGTGGCGGAATTGCAGGGGTTCCGCGTGCCGCACGCCGCGCGTGACGGCAGCTCTCTACCATGACGTGTCGGTGAACGCCGATGAGCTGCGCGGGGCGGCACGTGCCGTTGTGCTGACGCTGTGAATCCGGCCCGCCAGATCCTGTGCAAGATCGCCGTCAGCGGCCTGCCGGAGCGCGTGCTCGATGCCGTGCCCGCCGTGGAGGAGCAGGCGTATCGCCAGGCGCTGCGCTATGTCGCCGGGCGCACGCGCGACGACGCGTTTCGCGTGGCGCGCAGCCTTGCCGAGGAGGGCCTGCACGCCACCGTCGACTTCTTTGGCGAGCGTGTTGCGGACGAGGCCGAGGCCGGTGCGGTTGCCGATGCGTACATCGAGCTGGCGCGAGCCGTGCACGAGCTGCCGCAGAGCACGAGTCTCTCGATCGACCTGTCGCACATCGGCGTTGACCTCTCTGCGGATCTCTGCGCCGCGCAGCTGCAGCGCATCACCGCGGCGATGCCGTCGTGGTGCCGCATCGAGGTCGGCGCCGAGGACGCGCCGCGCACCGACAGGATCCTCGACGTGGTGCTGCGCGCCGCGGCGTCGGGAGCACGCGTCATGCACACGCTGCAGGCCAACCTGCGCCGCAGCCCCGAGGACGCGCAGCGGCTCGCCACCGCCGGTGTGCCGGTGCGACTCGTCAAGGGCGCGTACGTGGAAGACCCGGCCGTTGCGCTGCCCTGGGGCCCGGAGACCGACACCGCGTATGTCCGGCTGGCCGACCAGCTGCACCGCGGCGGCGTGGACGTGGCGCTGGCAACGCATGACGCCGGGCTGCGCGAGGCACTGTTGCTGTCACTCTCGCGCTGCGAGGTGCAGATGCTGCTCGGCGTGCTGCCACAGGAGGCGCGTGCGCTCGCCGCACGCGGTCTCGACGTGCGGCTCTACGTGCCCTACGGGCCGAACTGGGCTCGCTACTGGCTCCGCCGCCTGGCCGAATCGCGCGGCGGCTGAGCCCCATGGGCGTTTCCTTCACCAACCTCGACGAGCCGTTGTTCGCCGGTGCAGACGCCACCAAGCGAGACCTGATCGACTATCTGACAGCCGCCGGCGGGCCTCTCATCACCGACCTGCGCGACCGGCCGCTCTCGGTGATCCGCGTGCTCCGCGGACAGGCGCCGTTCATGCAGAAGAACGTGCCGTCGTACACACCGTCGTGGATTCGCACCGTCACGATGTGGGCCGAGACCTCCAAGCGCGACGTGTCCTACGCGCTGTGCAACGACGAGCGCACCCTGCTCTGGTTCGGCAACCAGCGCGCGGTCGAGTATCACCCGGCGCTCGTACGGGTCGATTCCTGGCAGCACCCGCTGTATCTGATTCTCGACCTGGACCCGCCGTCAGCCGACGACTTCGTCGCAGTGGTGCGGGCAGCGCGGCTCGTGGAGCGGGTGCTGGCGGATGCGCAGCTCAGCGGCGCCGTCAAGACCAGCGGCTCCAAAGGGGTGCACGTGTTCGTGCCGCTCGCGGACGCCGGCTTCGAGGCAGTGGCCGCGGCCGCTCGCGCGCTCGCCGTGCGAGTGGAACAGCTCGACTCGTCGGTGGCGACGACCGCCTTCATGAAGGAGGACCGTGGCGGCAGAGTGTTCATCGATTCGACCAGAGTCGGTGGGGCAACGGTCGCGTGTGCGTACAGCCCGCGGGTGCGCGCCGGGGCGACGGTTTCGTTCCCGGTCGAGTGGAAGGACCTCGAGCGCGTCAGCCCCAAAGACTTCACGATCAAAACCGTCCCCGCGCTTCTGGCAGGCCGTGATCCGTGGGTGGAGCAGATGCCCGCGCCACAGCGGCTGTCCGACGAGCTCGTCGCTGAAGGCCACGCGGTCCCGGTTGCGCGCGTGCAGGCCATGCACGAGGGCAAGCGCAGGGCTCGCGCGCGCCGCAGCGACAGCGCGTAACGGGTCGCGCCGGCGGCTCCCGGTCGATACCGGGCGCTATGCTCGAGTCGCCGCATCGCCGCGCGGCGGAATGCGGGGAGGTGCATGTGATGACCTACGGAAGCAGCGACGACGCGTATCGCCCACCGCTGCCCGGCGACGACTACGAGGACCCCGAAGCCCGGCGCAGTGACGGCATCATCCCGCAATACCCGGGGACGGATCACTCCGCAAAGTTC
>DASUWI010000116.1:0-2185 GCA_036378495.1 Candidatus Dormiibacterota bacterium | reverse complement strand
CCGCGACTTCGGTGGTCGCGGCGACCCCGACCTCGGCGGCGTCGGTCGCCGGGTCGGCGCCCAGCTGGGCCACGTTCACCACCGTCAGCGCCGCCAGGATCCCCATCTGGATCCAGTGCTCGTTCTGCGCCTGCTCCAGCTTGTCCGCATAGTCGCGGAGGTTGCGCACGAAGCCGGCAAGCTGCGTGTGCGCATCGGCCATCACCGTCGCCGGCGCCGCGCCGCCGCCTGCGCCGTACCACGTCTCGTGGAACTGCGTCGCGCCGTCGCCTTGCCAGCTACGGGTCAGCTCGTCGATCGCCTCGTTGAGTCCGCGACGGTCGCGATCCAGGCGATCGCCCAGTGATTCGAGCTGGCCAGCCGCCTGGCGGATCCGGCCCGGGTCACCCGGCGGCCCGCTGAACCAGCCACCGATGTCCGAGACGACGTTGCCGGCATCGTGGACCAGGTCGCCGTTCCACGTCTGTCCCATGCCAGCCGCCTAAAACCCTTCCGTCAACCTAGCTGTTCCTTACGATCGCAAGGCCTGTCTCCGCGCCGTGCATCCTACGCCGCTGTACCGACCGCGCTTGAGAATTCGCCGATTGTCCGTTGTCCGCCCGTCCTCTACTTCGAGCCCGCACGGAGGGTCGGAGGAAGTGGACGTTTAGGTGACCACAAGCGTTGAGGCGTTGAGGTGATCCCTCCGGTGAGCGCAGCCCGCGTGTCCGAGGCCTCTCGTGCTTGCCTCGCCAGCGTCTCACTCGTCGTTCAGCTCCTGGTTCGTATGGACGAGCGCATAGAGCGCCGAGGTTTGCTTCACCGGTACGTGCGGCGTTTGATGCCGTCCTTTCGCCGCGCCTCCGCCCTCAGAAAGTCGTCGAGCCCGTCGCGAGACGGCCGGGATTGCTTCGCTTTCTCGACGGCCGTAGCCGGATCGCGGCTGTAGTGGGAGTGCGCAGCGCGCAGTGCTGACGCGCCCGATACTCATACGGCCCGTCTGTGCATTTTCTGGGGAGCGCCCGGGCTGGCGCGCCATTGTGGAGCGATTACGGTGGTACCTGGCGGTGGTACAGGAGGGTGAGCCCCGAGTCGGACTCGAACCGACAACCTAACGCTTACAAGGCGTTTGCTCCTCCAGTTGAGCTATCGGGGCATCTGCCACAGATGTTTACAAACAGCTGGTCTACCGCTGAGCTACGCCGGCGCGGCCGAGCCGAGTCTAGCCCGCCTCCTCGGCCTGCTCCCGCGACCGCCCCGTCCAGATGGCGTCGAGCTTGGAACGGGTCTCGGGGCTGAGGTGATCCTCGACCCGCTGGCTGCGTCCGGCCTCTCGCTGGGTGCGCGCCCGAGCGACCTCGCCCTCCACGCGCGCCACCTCCGCCGCGAGCTCCTCGGGTCGGATCGAGCCGACGCCCATGGCTCCCACGATCGATCGCTCCAGCCGGTCGCCGGTCGCCACGATCACGTCGGCGGCGCGGCCGTTGCGTGAGCTGCGGTGGGCGAGCCGTTCGATGACGTGATCCGCCGACGCGTTCGTGGTTCCGAAGAGCACCGTCACGCCGTCGATCACGTCCGCGGGGTCCGCGGGCTCGGCGCGGCCATGGGCATCGAACACCACCGTGACCTCCACCCCCGTGTGCGCCGCGTACTCGCTGAGAGCGTGGATCAGCTGCAGCCGCGCGTCCTCGAGGCCGTGTGTGTCGAGCACACGCTTGAGCGCAGGCCACGCGTGGATCACGTTGTAGCCGTCGACGATCAGGGTGTGCACGCCGCTCAGTCTGCGGCACCCCGGCTGAAGCCGCGCTGCCGCCGCACCTCGTAGAGCAGCACCGCGGCGGCCGCGCCAGCGTTGAGCGACGCCACCCGGCCGAGCATCGGCAGCGAGACCAGCGCGTCGCAGTGGCGCCGGGTGAGCTGATGCAGCCCGCGGCCCTCGGCGCCGGCCACCAGTGCGACCGGCTGGGTGAAGTCGAACCGGTCGTAGCGCGTGTCCGCCGCGGCATCGAGGCCGACCCGCATCACGCCCGCGGCGGCGATGGTGCCCAGCGCCTGCACCAGGTTGGGCACGGTCACGATGCGCACGTGCTCCACGGCGCCGGCCGATGCCTTGGCCGCGGCGCCCGTCAGCGATGCGGCCTGGCGTCGTGGCAGGACGATGCCGTCCACCGCGCACGCCTCCGCGGAGCGCGCGATGGCGCCGAGG
>DASUWI010000115.1:0-7263 GCA_036378495.1 Candidatus Dormiibacterota bacterium | reverse complement strand
GCTTCTCGTCCACGGCGAGGAGCGGTATCTCGTCGATGGCGCCGTCCGGAGCTGGCGCGAGCGGGTGTGCGCCCGGTCTCCCGAGCTGGATATCGAGGTCTTCGACGCGCCACCGCGCCTCGAGGCATTCCGGCGCAGCCTCGCGGAGGTGCCGCTGCTCGATCCGGAGCGCAGCGTGCTGCTCCGTGACCCGCCGCAGCTCGCGGCGACGGCCCGGCGTGGCAGCGACCCCGCCGACGTCCTTGCGCGCGCGCTCGCCGAGCGCGCGCCCACCACCTCACTCTGCATCGTCAGCCACAACCGGGTTGCCCCGCAGAATCCGGTGCTGGCCGAGATCCGCCGGTTGCGCGGGGCCGTGCAGTACTTCGCCCCGCTTCGCGGCCGGGAGCTGCGCACCTGGCTCGATCGCCAGATCGCAGCTCGGGGGCTGCGGCTGGGGCGCGGCGCCGCCGAGCCCCTGTTGCAAGCGGCGGGCAGCGACCTGGGAGCGCTGAGCTCAGAGGTCGACAAGCTGGTGGCGTACGCGGCCGGCCGGCAGCTGGGCGCGGGCGACGTCACCGCTGCGGTGGCCGGCGACGAGCCGGCGCAGCTCTGGAGCGCCCTCGAGAACCTGCTCGGCCCCACGCCTGCGCGCGGCGCCGCGGTGCTGGACGAGCTGCTGGCGGATGGCAGATCGAGCCAGCACCTGCTCTCCATCCTGGCCGGGCAGCTGCGCGACCTGATCCTGGCGCAGGCCTACATGCGCGTCCGCGGGTCCGCGGCGGGCCTGGCGGCAGAGCTGCGCATCCCCGAGTGGCGCGCCGAGCGCCTCGCGCGTCAGGCGCGGGCCGTGCCGCCGGCGACCGCCGCAGCGTGGCTGGGCGAGCTGTCCGAGGCCGATCGCCGCGTCAAGGCCGGCGAGGTGGGCGACCAGGACGCGCTGCGCGTGTTCGGCGTTCGCGCGGCGCGCCAGGTGACTGCCGGGCGCCGGTAGGCGGCGCTTCGGTCAGTGTTCGGTTACCGTTTGGCGGGCTTGTCGCCGCGGGAGGCACGCGCCGGCGCCTTGGCGGGCGTGGCCTTCGCCGGTGCTTTCGCCTCGGCCTTCGGCGCCCGCTTCGCGGAGCTCTTCGCAGCCGCGGGCTTGGTGGTGCGACCCTTGGCTCCGCCTGCCGCGGTGCTCCTCGCGGCCGCCGCCTCGCCCTCGCCCGCCTGGCCGGCCCGCTGCAGCGAGGCTGCCATGGTGGCCAGGCGCGACTTGCGGCGCCGCGCGTTGTTGGCGTGGAGCACGCCCTTCTCGGCGGCGCGATCCAGGGCGCTGAGCGCGTCACGCACCGCCGACGCCATGTCGAGGCTCTCGCTCGGATTCAGCAGCGCGCGACGGGCCCTCGTGACCTTGGTGCGCACCGCAGATCGCACCGCACGATTGCGCTGGTGCTTGCGTTCGTTGGCACGGATGCGCTTGCGCGCTGAGCGTGTGTTTGCCACTGGAAAAAGCTCGTGATTTGGTGGACGGGCGCGCCGCAGCCACAGCAGCCTGCGCGAGATTCGCAGTATATCAGCCGCAATGGCGACCACTGGCAGGGCGGCTGACAGCAGATGCTTGTAATCCCTGCGTTTGCCAAGATCAATCTCGCGCTGGAGGTGACACGCCGGCGCGAGGACGGCTGGCACGACATCGAGAGCGTGCTCGTGCCGATCGACTGGCACGACCTGGTGGGCGTGCGGCTGGCGCACGACGAATCCCGCCTGCGCGTCACGGGTGTGATGCGGGCGGGCATCCCGGGCGGCGGCGGCTACGCGCGCCCGGCCGACAACCTGGTCGTGCGCGCCGGCGCGATGCTCCTCGAGGCCACAGCCGCGTCCGGCGTGTGCTTCGACATGTGGCTGGAGAAGCGGGTGCCTGTCGCGGGCGGCTTGGGCGGCGGCTCCGCGGACGCGGCGGGCATGCTGCGCAGCGGACAGCACCTCCTGCGCCGCATCGGACTGCACATCGCCCCGGAGCAGCTGCGCGCCGCCGCCGCGCTGCTGGGCAGCGACGTGCCGGCGCTGCTCTCGCGCCGCGCCGTGCTGGTGTCCGGCCGCGGCGAGCAGCTGGCAGCGATCGACGTTCCGCAGCTGCATCTGGTGGTCGCGTTCCTCGGTCCGTCGTCGACCAGGGACGCCTACCACGCGCTGCAGCCGGACGAGCTGAGCGACGGCGGCCGCGTCGCGCACCTGGCTGCCGCACTCGCCGCCGGCGAGCCGGTTCCTGACGGGGAGCTCGGTTCTGCCCTCGAGGCGCCGGCCCTGCGCGTCAGCCCGGAGCTCGGCCGCGCCGCCCTCGAGCTCTGGGACGCCACGCCCGGCGTGCGCTGGCACATGACCGGCAGCGGCGGGTGCTTCTTCGCGGTCGTGCGCGACCGTCCCGCCGCCGACGAGCTCGCCCGCCGCCTTCGCGACCGCAACCTGGTCGCCCGCGCCTGCCGCACGCTGGCTCCGAACGCTGCCGCGAGCTGACTCTTCTCGGTGTCGGAGTGCCACGGGCCTACAATCCGGCGTCGTGGCCGTGGCCCAAGCACCAGTCCCACCACCACCGACTCCCGAGGAGTGCGCGCATCCGGCGCCCATCACCGGTGTCATGGCGCACGAGTTCGCGCACTACGAGGGCGCGATCGGCCCCGAGGGTCTGCGCCGGACGGTCACGTACTACGGCCCCGTCATCGGTGGACTGCCCATCCAGGCCTGGCACTGCGAGGTGTGCGGGCTGCTGCGGCTCACGTACCCGGACGGACGCAAGGAGGAACGCCGCCTCTTTCCCGGCCCGCAGCCCGGTCTGATCGCCGAAGCGAGCCCGGTGGCGGTGGAGACCGTGGAGTACGGCATGCAGGCGCGTGTGTCCGGGCTCAGCGTGCAACCGCGCATCTACGATCAGCTGGCGGCGGAGGCCGGCATCGTCTCCGAGCCCGTGCGCATTCGCCTGCCCGTGGTGCACGTGCCGGCGCTCGACGCCTCGACGTGGATCGTGGCCGTCGGGCTTGCCACCATCGGGGCCGCACTGCTCCTGATGGGCATCCTCGCCATCTACACGTACAGCACCCCGTCGCTCGAGGCGCCATTGGCGATCGGCGCGACGGGGACGTTCGTCGCGCTGATGCTGTTGCGCATCGCCGTTGCCGCGTATCGCCACTTCCTCCCCTCCGAGCCGCTGGCGCCGAGCGTCGCCGAGAGCGCGCGCGGCAAGCCGGTGCTCGACGGGGCGACGCGCGCCGCGATCACGCTCCTCGTGCTGGCGCTCGTGTTTCTCTTTATCGCCGGCATCCTGGCGGTGTACACGTTCGTGACGCCGGGGGCCGAGGGACCGGTGTTCATCCTCGGCATGATCTGCGCCGGCCTTGCCGCGGTCATCAAGATCGGCGCTGCGGCGGCGCGGCATTTCACCAAGCAGTAGACGGCAGGCGGGATGCCGCTGAAGCCACCGCCCGACCAGGACGTCGTCGTCGTCGGCGCCACCGGTGACCTGGCGCATCGCAAGCTGCTGCCAGCGCTCTACAACCTGGACGCACGCAAGCTGCTGCCCGGCACCTGCAACATCATCGGGGCGGCGCCGATGGACTGGAGCGTCGCGAAGTTCCGCGACTTCGCCCGTGACGCGGTCACGGACTTCTCCAGAACCGGCATTGATAATGACGCCTTTGACCGATTCTCGCAGCGTCTCCGCTTCGTACCCCTGGCCGAGGGCGGTGACCTTGCCCCGCTGCGCGGCAAGCTGCCCCAGCCGCAGCGGATCATCTATCTCGCGGTCCCCCCGTCGGCGTTCGAGCCGCTCATCGGCAGCATCGGCAGCAACGGGCTCGCCGATGGCAGCCGCATCATCATCGAGAAGCCGTTCGGCCACGATCTCGAGTCGGCGCGCGAGCTGAACACGGCGCTGCACCGCGTGGTGCCGGAGCAGCAGATCTACCGCATCGACCACTACATGGGCAAGGAGACGGTGCAGAATCTGCTCGTCTTTCGCTTCGGCAACGCCGTGTTCGGCCGGCTCTGGTCGTACGACTCCATCCAGCGTGTGGAGATCACAGTCGCGGAGTCGATCGGTGTGGACAACCGCGGGGCGCTCTATGAGCAGGTGGGAGCCCTGCGCGACATCGTGCAGAACCACATGTTCCAGGTGCTGGCCCTGACCACGATGGAGCCACCGAACTCGTTTGATGCCGAGGCCATCCGCAACGAGAAGGTGAAGGTGCTCAACGCCATCAGCCCGATCGACCCGGCCGACGTGGTGCGCGGGCAGTACGCTGCAGGCGTCGTCGCCACAGAGCATGTTCCCGGCTACCGCGAGGAACCGGGGGTGGCGCCCGACTCCGCCACCGAGACCTTCGTCGCGCTCCGGCTGGCGGTCGAGGCGTGGCGCTGGTCGGGTGTTCCGTTCTTCCTGCGCACGGGCAAGCGGCTGCCGGTGCGCGACACGCGCATCGTCATCGTGTTCCGTGACGTGCCCCTGCACCTGTTCCGCCATGTGGGCGTGCGCGAGCTGAACTCCGACCGTCTGGTGATCCGCATCCAGCCGGACGAGGGCATCTCGCTGCGCTTCGTGGCCAAACGTCCCGGGCCTGACGTCGACCCCGAGCCCGTCGACATGAACTTCGACTACGACACCGCGTTCCGCGTGTCGCCGCCGGAGGCGTACGAGACGCTGCTGCAGGACGCGTTGCTTTCCGACCACACTCTGTTCATCCGTGAGGACGAGGTGGAGGCCGGGTGGACCGCGGTGCAGCGAGTGCTGACCGCCCCGCCGCCGGTGCATCCGTACCCGGCCGGCAGCTGGGGGCCGGAGGAGGCCGGCCGCGTGCCGCGTCCGTGGAACTGGCACAACCCCGAGCCCTCGGCGTGAGCGCCGTCCTGGTCGGAGTCGATCTCGGAGGCACCAACATCCGCGCTGCGCTGGCGACCGGCCCGGCGCGGCACGCCCCGGCGGTGCACACGGCGACGCCGGCACAGCACGGGCCCGACGCGGTGCTCGACGCCGTCGCCGAGGCGGCGCGCCGGGCGGCCGGTGCGCCCATCGACGGCCTCGCCATCGGCATCCCCGGCCCCCTCGACCCGGCCACCGGTGTCGTCCACGCCGCACCCCATCTGACGGGCTGGCGCGAGACCCCCGCGGGCGCGATGCTGTCGCAGCGCCTCGGCTGTCCGGTCGCCGTGCGCAACGACGCCACCCTCGCCGGGTACGCCGAATGGCTCGCGGGCGCGGGCGCGGGCGCCCGCCATTTCGTGTTCATCACGGTCAGCACCGGGATCGGCGGGGCGGTCATCCTCGACGGCGCGCTCTATGAGGGCATGGGCTCGGCCGGGGAGATCGGCCATACGCCGGTGGGTCCGGACGCGCCCGCCTGCAGCCAGGGTCATCCCGGCTGCCTCGAGGGAACCGCCTCCGGCACCGCCATCGCCCAGGCGGCGCGCCGCGCCATCGAGGGGGGCGCGGAGACCAGCCTGTCCGCCGTCGACCCGGCGCAGCTGGATGCGCACGCCGTCGAGGAGGCGGCGCGCGCCGGCGACCAGCTGGCCATCAAGCTGTTCGCCGTCGCCGGACGGGCGATGGGCCGCACCTGCGGCGGCGTCATCAACCTCCTGGCGCCGGAGGTCATCGCCATCGGCGGTGGCCTGATCAACGCCGGCGACCTCCTGTTCGGGCCGCTGCACGCCGCCGTGCCCGAGATCGCCTTCGCGTGGCCGATGCAGCGCTGCCGAATCGTCCCCGCAGCGTTGGGCACCGATGCCGGCCTGGTGGGCGCGGTGGCGTGGGCGGTGCACTCCTTCGGGCCGGGAAGCGGCCCGAAGGGTCAGCCCGGGGCCGGGGAGGGTCCCGGAGGGACCTGACCGGTCAGGTCGGCGCGGCGCTGCAGGTACTCGTCGCGGTCGATGTCGCCGCGCGCGTAACGCAGATCGAGCTCCGCCAGCGCGCTCTGCGCCGGGGCACCCGGGCCGTGCATGAAGGGCGGACCACCGGGAGCGGGCATGTAGGGCGGGCGAGGCGGCAGCGGGCGGTGCAGCACGGCCCGCACCAGAAGGAATGCGCCGGCGACGAGAGCTATGACGATGAGAAGCCAGAAGAGGTCGTGGAGCCAGAAGAAACCCGAGTTCGGGGCGAAGCGGAACATGTCATCACCATAGGGGCACGCCCTTTCCGTCGCGTGACGTGGCGGCTCGCAGCCGGGCGCGCGCGGGTACGCACCACGTGGTCCGGGCTCTCAGACCGGCTCGGAAACGAGCTCGTAATCGGGGTTGAGCACCGCGAGCTTCCCCTGCCAGGAGCCCACCATTCCCTCGGCGACGAGCCGCGCCCCCGGGACGATGCCGGGGATCTGCGGCCGGCCCTGGAAGACGAGCAGCAGGTCGCCGCTGCCGTCGGTGAGCACACACTCGAGGTTCGCTGTGCCCCGCGCCGTCTGCACCCGCACCGAGCGGATCCGCCCGGCGACCGTCGCCCGGCGCCGCCACACCAGGTCCTTGATCGGCACGGTGCCCGCGGAGCGGCGGGCCAGCGCCTGATCGACCTCGAGCGGCAGCGGCTCGCGACGCTGCCGATCGATGTGGAGCGGCCGGGGTATCTGTCGGCGCACCACGTTCGCCGGACGCGGGGCCACCGAGTAGGGGACGATAGTGGCGGAAACGTGGGGCACGGCCTCGACCGCGTTGGCGATGCGGTCGGCGGTGCGGTCGTGCAGCAACCACTGCCAGCGGCTGTGGAAGAAGCGCCGCGGCAGGAGCACCGTGCACTCGGTCTCGCCGTCGGCGACGATGGCGGCGCTGTATTCCAGCGTGGCGCGGTCGACGCGGCGATCGCGAGCCTCGACGATGTCGAGCGGCAGGCGCGCCAGCCCGAGCCGGCTCCACTCGCGGCGGAGGTGCTCCGTCTTGGCCTGGTCGATGTCGAAATGCACCACCCGGAGCTCGTCGGGCCGCAGGCTGCGCGCGTACTGGATGGCGCGCGCCGCCGAATTGTCGAGCTCGTTGATGAGGACCACGACCACGTGGCGGCGCAGCACCGGCGCCTCGGTGGCGGCGATCGCCCCTGCCTCCAGCTGCTCGCTCTCGCGGCCGTACTGACGGTGGAGGCGAAGCAATCCGAGGTACATGGGTGGGGCCACAAGCGCGATTATCCAGGCTCCCTCGACGAACTTGGTGACCAGCAGGACGCCCACCACGGTCACGGACAGCAGGGCGGAGAACCCGTTGACCACGACACCGAGGCGCCATCGCCTGGAGCGCCGGACGATGTGGTGCTTGACCATGCCCGAGCCGGCG
>DASUWI010000114.1:0-10613 GCA_036378495.1 Candidatus Dormiibacterota bacterium | reverse complement strand
GGCGCTCGCGTCCCTGCGGGGACGCTGATGGCCGCTCACGTGGCGGAGCGGCCAAAGCGGCGGGGCGGAGGTGAGCGTTCGATGGTCCCGGAGGCGAAGCCGGAGTCCTATTACGGACGGCCCGTGCTGAAGAAGCCGGTGTGGACGTGGGAGATCGGCCCGTACTTCTTCGCCGGCGGCCTGGCGGGGGCATCGATGATGCTGGCCGCCGCGTCGCGGCGTCAGGGCAACCACACGGTCGCGCGCCGCGCGCTCTTCACTGCGTTCGCCGCCGTCGCGGTGTGTCCTCCGCTGCTCATCCACGACCTCGGCATGCCCCGCCGCTTTCTCAACATGCTTCGTGTGTTCAAGGTGACGTCGCCGATGAGCGTGGGCACCTGGGTCCTCAGCGCTGCGGGCACGCTGACCGGTGTCGCCACAACGTGCGAGGCGCTGCGCATCCTGCCGCGCGTTCGCAACGCCGCCGAGATGGGAGCGGCCACGCTGGGTGCGCCGCTGGCGACGTACACCGCGGCGCTCATCGCGGACACCGCGGTGCCGGTGTGGCACGAGGCGGCGGTGGCATTGCCCGTGGTGTTTGCGTGCACGTCACTGGCCACCGCGGGCGCGGCCTCGGTCGTGCTCAACGACCCGGCGGAGAGCGCCACCGCGCGCACGCTGGCGGTGGGCGGGGCGGTGGGCGCGCTGCTGTCGGTGCAGCTGATGGAGCGCCGCCTCGGACGTCTGGCGGAGCCGTACCGGGGGCAGCCGGCAGGCCGGGCGGCGAAGTCGCTCATCGCGGCCGGCGCGATCACGACCGCGCTGCTCGGACGACGGCGTGCAGCGGCGGCGCTCGGCGGTGCGGCGATCCTCGCCGGCGGCTTCCTCGAGCGCTGGAGCATCTTCACCGCCGGCGCCGCCTCGGCCGCAGATCCGGTGTACACGATCGGACCGCAGCGCCGGCGTCTGGACGGCGCCGCTGCGCCGGCACTCGCATGAACACGCCCGCGGACGCGATGACGATCGGGACGCTCTCGCGCATCACGGGCGTGCCCGTGAAGACGCTGCGCACGTACGAGGACCTCGGGCTGATCTACACCATGGGGCGCAGCGAGGGCAACTATCGCCTCTTCGCGGAAGAGGCGCTGTGGTGCGTGCAGGTCATCGAATCGCTGCGTCGCATGGGGCTCACGCTCAGCGAGATCAGTGAGATCGCGCAGACATACCTGTCGCGCGGTGACGAACCGCTGGGGCCGCGCATGAGCGAGGCGCTGAAGGCGGTGCGCCGTCGAACCGAACAGCGCATCGCCGACCTGCATCAGCGTCTGGAGCTGATCGGCAGATTCGAGGCCGAGTTCGCCGCAGAGCTTGCCGGTGACAACGACTTCCACGCCATCGACCCGCGCAGCGGTACGCCGTCGCCTCTTGACTCTGCCCGTGGTGGGAGACTGTAGCCTCCGTGCGTGAACAGCACCAACGTCACCCCGCCCGCGTCATCGAGTCCCCGCCGCGCGTTGTGGGGATGGTCGCCCGCCGATCTGCCCGCGAACACGTCGTGGAAACGCCGCGTCGACCGATACCTCCCGCGCACCGGGGTGGGCGTCGCGCTCTACTTCCTGACGATCGCTGTGGCGATGAACGCCTCTGCAATGCTGCCGCGCCGGGCGGAGCTCGTGGTCATCGGGCTGAGCGCAGCTGCAGCCGGCGCGTGGTGCGCGCTCAACTACTGGCGCTGCCGCCACGCCCACTGTCTGGCCGGCGGAGTCGCGTGGCCGGCACTGGGAGCGTTCTGTTTCGTCGAAGCCGGACTCGGGCGCACACTGATCGCCGGTGATGAAGGCCTTGTGTTCGTCGGGATCCTGGTGGCTGCGATTGCGCTCGAGGCGGCCTGGAGCTGCGCGCGCGGCAGCAACGCGATCGGCTCGCGCGGCATCGGCGGCGTCTGCTGACCGCAGCCGGCCGATCTTCTCGCGAGTCTGGCCGCGGCTCGCTCCGCGCATGGACAGGGGCGGCATGGGCGACCGCCGTCGCGAGCTCCTCGCCGGGTTGTCAGGGCATGTGCTGGAGGTGGGCGCAGGCAGCGGCAGCAACTTCCGCTGGTATCCGCCGGAGGTGAGCTCCGTCGTCGCCGTAGAGCCCGAGCGCCACCTGCGGCGCCTCGCGCACGTCGCGGCGACCGATGCCGCTGCGGACATCACCGTCATGGCCGGCTCGGCCGAACGCCTGCCGGTCGGCGATGAGGCCTTCGACGCCGTCGTCTACTCGCTGGTGCTGTGCTCCGTCGATGACCAGGCGCGGGCGCTGGCCGAGGCCCGCCGCGTGCTCAAGCCCGGCGGCCAGCTGCGCTTTCTCGAGCACGTGCGCTCGCTCAACCTCTGGCTCGGCCGCGCCCAGGGTCTGCTCGACGCCACCGTCTATCCACCGCTGGCCGGCGGCTGCCACATGGGCCGCGACACCGCGACGGCGCTGCGCCAGGCCGGCTTCGATGCCGTTCGCGTGACCCGGTTTCGTTTCCCAGCAGGGTTCCCGCTGCCGACGTCCCTGCACATCATCGGCAGCGCGACGCGCGACTGAACCGGCGCCTGCCGACCAGAAAGGACGGAGAAGCGCGCTTCATCCCTGGCGCGCAACCGGCGTCCACCGCGGTTGCAGTGCACGACGGACTGGGCGCTTCAGTGCAACAGCTCGCGCGCCGCACTCACCAGTGCCCGAACGCGGGCATCGGTGCTGCCGCGCCGCCAGGCGAGCGCGGTCGACGACGGCGGCATGCCGGTGATCGGGATGCACGTCACGTTGGGATGGCCAAATCGCGGCGCCGCCGATGCGACCGATGGATGCACGACGCGGCCGCGTGCGATGAGCATCACCAGGTCGCTGAAGTCGCGCACCTCCACGCGCACCCGCTTGATGCGCCGTCCACTTGGGGTCGAACGTGGCACGAACGCGTCGGCGATCTCCTTGGGCCCGAGGTATCGCAGATCAAGCACATCGTAGCCGGCCACATCCTCCAATGAGACGGCACGTTTCTTGCCTAGCGGGTGGTCGCGTGCCACGACGAGAATCCGCCGTTCGCGATTGACCGTCGGGCCGACAACGATGTCGTCTCGGTCGATCGGCAGACGGGTGATCATCACATCGACGTCGCCGCTCCGCAGCGGTCCGTGCCGGTTGCGGAACGGGAGCTCGACTGTTTCCACGGTACACAACGGATGGCGTGCTTCGAACGCCTCAATCACCCGCAGCATCGGTGGCGTGATGGCACCCGCCCACGCGACGCCGAGACGCACCGGCCCCTCGAGAGCCGAGCGGGCGGCGCCGGCGCGCGAGAGCACGCCGATCAACGCCGCGTAGGCGGGAGCCAGCTCCGCACGCAGCTGCTCGCCGGTCGCGGTGAGCGCGACACGGCGGCTGGTGCGGTCGACCAGCCGATCGCCGAGGCTCGTCTCCAACTTGGCGAGCGTCTGGCTCACCCGCGACTGCGTCAGTCCCAGCCGCTCGGCGGTTCGGGCGAAATGCAGCTCCTCGGCGAGCGTGAGAAAGACACGGATCTCGCGGAGCTCGATCGTCTGCCACATCGATTAGCGATGCTACTTGACCCGATCGCGAGTTGGGCGTTGATCGCGCTCGCGGCTGACGCGACCCTCGTTGTCCATGGACATCGCCACGCACGACAACGATGACTTTCGAGCCGGCCGGCGGTCTCTCCCTGCGAGGGCAGAGATGCCTGCCACACATGGAGGAAGCACATGACGTCCGCAATCCGCGCCGAGCAGCTCGCACGCAGCTTCGCCGGCAAGACCGCCGTGGAAGCCCTCGACCTCGACATCCGTCGCGGCGAGATCTACGGGTTCCTCGGTCCCAACGGGGCTGGGAAGTCGACGACCGTGCGCGTTCTCTGCACTCTGCTGGCGCCGACGGGCGGTCGTGCAACGGTGGCGGGACACGACGTCGCCGCGCACCCCGAGCAGGTGCGCCTGCGCATCGGCGTCGCCCTGCAGGAGGCCGCGCTCGACCCGAAGCAGACCGGCATCGAGCTGCTGCGGCTGCAGGGACGTCTGTACGGCCTCACCGGTGCCGAGGTGCAGACGCGCGTCACGCAGCTTGCGGATCTCGTCGACATCGGCGATGCGCTGGCCAAGCCGATCGCAACGTACTCCGGTGGCATGAAGCGGCGTCTCGACCTCGCCGCGGCGCTGGTGCACAACCCCGAGGTGCTGTTCCTCGACGAGCCGACCACCGGGCTCGACCCGGTGAGCCGCGCGCGCATGTGGGAGGAGGTGCGCCGCCTCAACCGCGAGCTGGAGATGACGATCTTCCTGACGACGCAGTACCTGGAGGAGGCGGACGCGCTGGCCGATCGCGTCGGCATCATCAGCGGCGGCCGGCTGGTTGCCGAAGGCGCGCCGGACGACCTGAAGCGCGCCATCGGCAACGACGTGATCGTGGCGCAGGTCGACGGTGAGAGCGAGGCGTCGCGACGCGCGGTGCTGCACCTGCCCGGTGTCAGCAGCGTCGACCTTCAGGGTGACGAGCTGATCGTGACCACCGTCAACGGGGCCGCAACCATCGGACCGCTCGCGGTCGCCCTCGACGGCGTCGCGCCGGTGCGGCACCTGACGCTGCGCACGCCGACGCTCGACGACGTGTTCCTGCGCCTCACCGGCGACCACATCACGACCGATGACGATGACAGCAGCGCAGGCGAGCCCCTGCTCACGGAGGTTGCATGATGACCACCGCAGTCCTGGCCGTCCCCGCGGCCGTTCGCACCGGCATTCACGCCCGACGTGCTCCCGCGATACGCGACGTTTCGTCGATTGCGGGCCGTGCTCTTCGCGCGGTGCCGCGCGAGATGTCGTCGGTCATCCCGCCGATCTTCATCGCGCTGTTCTTCTTCGTGGTCAACATCGGCACGCTGCAGCACCTCACCGAGAGCCACATCAGCGGCTTCGACATCAAGGCGTTCATGCTGCCCACGGCCATCCTGCTCGGCGTGACCGGCGTGTCGCGCGCCTATGCGCTGGTGCTCGACATTCAGACCGGGTACCTCGACCGCCTGCTGCTCACGCCCGTGAACCGCCTTGCCATCCTGCTCGGACACATGGTTGCGGACGTCGTCGTGGCGCTCGCCCTCATGGTGCCGATCCTCGTCCTGGCGCTCGTGCTCGGCGTGCACATCGCAACCGGGCCCCTCGGGGTCATCGCCTTCCTCGCGCTGGGATGCGCGTGGAGCCTCGCGTTCGCCGGTTTCGGCTACGCGATCGCGCTGAAGACCGGGAACCCGGCGGCAGTGCAGTCGAGCTTCCTGCTGTTCTTCCCCTTCCTGTTCATGACCTCGTCGTACGTGCCCCGCGATCAGCTCAGCGGCTGGCTCGGCAGCGTCGCCGGCGTCAACCCGGTCACCTATGTGCTCGAGGGCCTGCGCTCGCTGGTCACTCAGGGCTGGGACGCCGGCTCGCTCGCCAAGGCGGTGCTCGCCGTTGCCGTGGTGGCGCTGGTGAGCATGGCGCTGTGCCTTGCTACGCTGCGCGGCAGGACGCGCCGGCACTGACGCACGGAGAGGCGGCGATGGCGTACACGACGATCGACGAGTACCTGGCGACGCTCGACGAACCCAAGCGCTCGACGCTGCAGCAGCTCCGCGCTGAGATCCGCGCCGCGGTCCCCGACGCAGAGGAGTGCATCTCGTACGGGTGTCCGGCGTTCCGGGTCCGCGGCAAGGTGGTGGCCGGTTTCGCCGCGTTCACCAACCATCTCAGCTACCTGCCACACAGCGGCTCGGTGCTGCCCAAGTTCGGTGATGAGCTGGCGGCCTACGGCGGCACCAAGAGCGCGCTGCACTTCCCCGTGGACCGTCCGCTGCCGGCGGCGCTCGTGAAGAAGCTCGTCGCGACGCGGCTCGAGCAGATTCCGGGCTAAACGCGTTCTGGTCCCGCGCGCCGGCGAGGACATTGGCAGGGACGATGATCGGGGTTGCACCACATCGGCCGCTGGGGGAGCTACACGCCGCTCGCTGACCCGATTCAGATGTGCGATCGCCACGCCGCCTGGGCTATGCGGGCAGACGGCTCCCGGAAAGCGTGCCCTGGTCCACGATCGCCGTAGTCCCGCTCACCGGAATGAAGCTCACGGTGTAGTCAGCCTTGATCCCGTCGTTCCGCTGCTGTCCCGCCACGTCCACCTGCAAATAGCCCGTGTTGTTGCCGTTACGATCGAACTGATAGGCGAGCAACCGCACCTCGATTCTGTCGCCCTTCGCGCTCCACGATCCAAGGTGTGTATTTCGCGGTGCATCGCTCACAGCAATCGCGACGCCACCCTCGGTAAGCGAGAGGACGGCATGCAGCATCGGCCGGCTGGTCGAACTCGAGGTTGCCGTGACGAGGAAGGATCCCAGGCCATTGTTGACTTCGCCGACACCTGCGGCGGCAATGTCCTCACAACGGCTGACATAACCACTTGCGTGCCCCGCGTCGGCCTGGATCGCACCAGGGAGCTGTTGGCCAACGTTGAACCGGGTACCCGTACGCTCGCCCAGCTCTCGCCAGAACGTGGGCCCTATCCGTTGTTGACGTTGCGCATTTCCAATCTCGATGAAGGCACGTTCACAGCCGGCAGGTGCAAAGACAGTGAGGTGCCGGCCGCCGTTCTCTCCCGCGGTCAATCCGTGCGGTGTGCCGCGTGGCACCAAGATGGTCGCTCCTGGGCCGGCACTGAAGTCGGAGTCACCCACCTTGAGGTGATAGTCACCTTCCAAGATGTACCAGCACTCCTCGGCTTGCTCGTGCACATGCACCCCGGCGCCTTGACCCGGCGGGATAGTCGCTTCAGTCAAGCTGAAACTGCCTCCGCCCTTCGGTGACACCTTGAGGCAGAAGTCGTGCCCCTGCTCCGACCAATGAACGCGCTCGCCCTCATTGGGCCCGACGAGGCTACCCATCTCGCCGCCCTCCCCTCAGGAGGACACCCTCGCTGAGTTCGAGCGCCGCGCTGAAACTGCGTCGCACCTGGGCGAGCGCCAGGGTCAGCGCTCGGTCGTCAGCGCCCTCCAGCGCTGTTCCAACAACAGCGTATGCCACGCACAGCCGCGCGCCGCGCTCGTAGTCACGTATGGCGTCGTCGAACGAGTACCTCCTGACACCATGCTGCACGAGCGCCTCGTGCCAGGTCCATAGGATCGATGCGCCATGGCGGCGCCGAACGCTCACCGGCATGCTCTGACAAAGGAGGTATGCGACGTCGAAGGCGCCGCGTCCGCTGCAGCAGAGCTGCCAGTCGATCACCGCGACCTCGCACTCCGAACCGTCGCCGAAGAACAGGTTGTCCGCGCGAAAGTCACCATGAACGAGGGTGCGAGGGCAGGCAGCGGTCTCGTGGAGCAGCGGCTCGAGCTCGTCGCACAGTCGTGCACCAGCCTCCAGCGAGCCCGGCGGAAGTTCGCTCGCATATCTGTCCACAAACCCGGGCCAGTGCGCGCGATAGATGCGCACCAGCTCGCCTTTCGTCCAGCCACCAAGGCACGGGATCCAGGTCACGTGTGCAAGCCGAGGAGCCTCCCACCACTGCGCGTGCATCTCGGCGATACTGCGCACCGCCTGCCGTGCTCGCGCCACGCTGATCCCGGCGAGCTGGTCGGCCCTTGACCAGCTGTCAAGATCTTCGATCAACAGCGCTGGGCGATGAGGTTCGGTGTCGAGGCTGCTCCAGTAGCAGCGGGGGACGCGCAGCTTCAGTGCTTTTGCAACGTCGCGGTAGAAGAGTGCCTCGCGCCGGTACAGGTCGAATGCGAGTGCTCGGTTGTCGTTGACAGTGACGTCTGACGGCAGTTTGAGCACCAGCGACCGCGGTAGATGCGGCGCCGGCAACCGGTACGTGACGTCGAGACGGACCAAGCGGCTAAACGCGCCGAGCCCCGTATCGAGCAGCCGGGTACGGATGCTTGCCACGTTGTCATCCACCGGGAGGCCGGACGCGCTCATGACAGCGGCCAGCCATCCCGCATCGACGTTGATGCCAATCGCGTGTGGCGCTTCCTCCAGTGTCATTGGCGGTGTCCGGTAGTACTCTGTCCTTGCGTCAGACGACGCTCGCAACATTACGGATGGACTCTTCGATGAGCGCCACCAGATGCTCGGTGCCGGGGAGAGAGTTCATCTCAGCCTGGAACCGCTTGGCGTCATCGCGATAGGACGGTGTGTTCAGGACGTCGACCACCGCGTCGTGAACCGCATCAGCCGTGAGGTTGTCCCGTCCAATGGCGCGTCCAATGCCGAGCTCGACGCAGCGTTGCGCGCTGTACGGCTGGTCCGCAGTGATCGGCACCACCACCATCGGCACGCCGAGGCTCGCGGCCTCCTTCACACTGTTGAATCCGCCGTGCGTGACGAAGGCATCGCAGTGCGCGAGCAGGAGTGGTTGCTCGACGTACGCTTCGAGACGCACGTTCTCCGGTACTGAGCCGAAGCGATCCGGGTCGCCATTGCGGCCGATAGCCACGATAAGGTTGACGGGCTCGCCGGCCAGGCCAGCAACGATCGCTTCGAGGACGCCCGGCGTGTTGTTGAAGACCGTGCCCAAGCTGGCCAGGACGGTCGGCCGTTCGCGCAGCTGTCCGACCCAGTCATCGAGTCTCGCCCCAGGTCGAATCGTGCTCGTGTGCCGGAGGCGGTGGATGTTCGGGGGCCGAGGCGCATCGGCAGCGTCCCACGACGGCGGCGTGAAGACGAGGTGCAGCTTGCGAAACGGCATGAGCACTTCGGGATCCGGCGGCAGGCCCAAGCGTGTGCGATGGCCGGTCATGGCGTCGGCGACCATCAGGCGATTGCCCGGAAAGTAGTGGACCTCGGGCGAGTCGATGGCGGAGTACGCGTTGCCGCCGATAGACGCGTGCGGGATGCGGAGTACCTCCGCGGCGAGGCACCCGCCGAACTCGAAGTGCTCGCGGATGATGATGTCGGGGCGCCAATCGCGTGCGATGTCGAGCAGGTCAGGCACCATGCGCGAGGTCGTCACGTCTGCGAAAACGGTGACAACGAAGCGAGCAAACTCCGGCCCGGGTGGCGGCATGGGCGGGAAGGCCGTCCAGGTCGAATGATCGCCGGCCAGCCAGTCAAGACCGGCGGCGATGTGCGTCAGGCCGAAGCCCTGCACGTCCTCGCGAAACGAGGCTGAGGAGCAGACGGCCACCTCGTGCCCGGCATCCTCGAGGGCGCGGGCGACGGGGACCAGTGGATGCAGATGACCGGTCGAGGGCTGAACCGTGAACAAGGCTCTCATCGATGACCTCCCCTGGCGTATATAATCCGCTACAGTACGCTGGACGTACGGTACCGTATTGTGAGGAGGATTTCAAGCACCGCGTTTCGGGACGCACACCTTCGGCTGGTCGACGCGACCCTGTGGCCACCGAGGCGCTTGTTGAGGGGCGGGGGAACCTCAATCCGGGCTGTCTGGGATCAGGATGTCGAGCACCTCGCGACCGTAGGCGATGAGCTCGGCGTCGGTCAGCCGCACCAGACTCAGGCGTAGGGCGTCGAACACACCGAGATAGGCGAGGTAGACCATGAGCGCGCGCCGCCGGGCACGCGCCCGGCCCAAGCCGAGCTCCACGTAACGCTCGGTCATGTAGCGGACGCGCCGGTTCGTCACCCGGTCGACCACGCGTTTCACCAATGGATGTGTGGCCGCGGCGAAAAGGGCGGCGTCGCGCATTCCTCCGTCTCGGTCGGCATAGGCGGCGCCCACCACCGCGCGGAGGCGCTCACCGGGGTCGCGTATGAGCTCGAGCCTGGCAAAGACCAGGTCGGTCTGAGAACGCTCCCAGTGGTCGAGGGCGGCGGCGATCAGGGCGTCGCGGCTGGCGAAGTGGTGATAGAAGCTGCCCTTGGTGGCGCCCAACTGGACCGCCAGCGGCTCGACCGCCACCGCGGCCAGGCCATCACGGACGATCGCCTCCAAGGCGGATTCGATCCAGTCCGTCGCTGACAACCTGGTCCGGCGCCTAGCCAGGGTTGACAACGCTTCCTACCATACGCTACCGTACGCTCACAATACCATCAGGTATTGTAGCAAAACCAAGGAGGGACCGGGCATGTGGATGAGAATCCTGCGCTGCTGCGCAGGCTGCTGACCAAGGGAATCGGGGAGAACGACGCGTCCACGATCGCGGAGCTCATTTCTCCCGCGTGTGAGCACCACAACGCGCCGGTCCCGATCCGCGGGGTGAAGGCTTCCAGCAGCTGGCTGCCATGTACCACGCGGCGTTCCCCGATCTGCACGTTGTGCTCGAGGATGTCTTTGCCGTCGGCGACAGGGTGGGCTCGCGAGGCAGGATCAGCGGTACCCATTGCGGCGACTTCATGGGCATCCCGGCAACGGGGAAGCCGGTCAGTGTCGAGTATCTGGATCTCTGGCGGGTCGAACGGGGGAAGTTCGTGGAGACCTGGGTGCAGATGGACACGCTGGGACTGATGCAGCAGATCGGCGCGCTCCCTTCGGGGGCCCGCTGAGACGATCGAGATGCCAGCGCTGTTCACGGTTGACCCCGTCCCTTGGCCACCTCGCCCGCTGGATCACGCGGGGCCCGAGCTCTCTCCCCGGCGGGTGACGCGTGATCGCCTTCCACTCTAGCCGCG
>DASUWI010000113.1:0-12480 GCA_036378495.1 Candidatus Dormiibacterota bacterium | reverse complement strand
GTCGATCTCGAGGCGCTCGTGCGCGACGCAAGCGCCGATGCACGCGTCGCCGACCCATCGCGGACGATCACCGTGCGCATCGCCGCACCGCTGGTCGTCGACGGCGATGCCATGCGGCTTCACCAGGTGCTCGCCAACCTGCTGCGCAATGCGCTGGTGCACACGCCGGCGAGCACGCCCGTGGAGGTGGTGCTGCGCGGAGATGCGGGGTACGCGCACATCGACGTCATCGATCACGGCCGCGGCATTCCCGAGAGTCAGCGAGAGCTGGTCTTTCAGCGATTCCATCGCGCCGATCCCGCACGCAGCGGCGACCAGGGTGGCAGCGGCCTCGGATTGAGCATCGCCGCGGCGGTGGTGAGCGCGCACGCGGGGTCGATCAGCGTGCGCACCACTCCCGGCGGCGGCGCGACGTTCAGCGTCGCACTGCCGCTGCGCAGCGGCCGCGACGCACCCGCCGATGCGCCGACGACCGCGGGCGACACCGCGGATCCACTGGCGCGCCCGGCGTCCCGGCCGTCTGCACCTCGCGGTACGCTGCAGCAGGAATGAGCTCGCTGGCACAGAAGCTTCGCCTACCCGACGGAGAGCGTGTCGCGGTGATCAACGCTCCCGACGGGTATCACGAGTCGCTGGGTGTTGCCGGGGGCGCGTCCGGCGATGACCTCGACTTCGTGCAGCTGTTCGTTCGCAACGTCGACGAGCTGCGCACGCTGGGTCCCGGCGCCACCGACCTTCCGGCAACCCCCTGGTGGCATCGCCGTGATGTGCTCGGCGAGCTGACGGGAGCGTCCGGATTCGTCGCCGTCGCGCAGGTGTCGATCGATGACCACTGGACCGCCATCCGCTTCAAGCGCCCGGCCTGATGCGTCTGCCGGGCTATGCGCGCAATGCGTGCATGCGCGGGTGGTGCAAGGCGCGCGCTCGATGTTTGTCCAGTGCGCCCTGGCGCGCATCGACGCGCGCTTCGCGCGCTACCCGCGGTTGCCCGTTCTCAGCTGCGCGGGCTTCCGCGCGCGCGGGCAATGAGCCGCCGGCTCTGAGCGCGCCGTCGCCGCCGGCCTTGTGACGCGCCGGCCGTATGCCGCCGAACGCCGCGTGGTACGCGTCCAGCTGACGCCTGCGTGGCGCTGGAGCGGCGCTGCCTACACGTTCCCCTGCCGCAGGCCGACGGTGCTGCCGTTGCCGTCACTCAGCTGCGCCACGAGCAGGCCCCCGCCGACGTCTCTCGCATCGCTCGTGACCTCCCAGCCGGCGCCGGTGAGCTCCGCAACCTTGGCGCCGATGTCGTCGACATCCCAGTAGGCGATCGGTCCGCTGCTCGATCCGTAGGGATCGATGCCGACCTCGCGACCCTCGGTGCGGTAGCCGACGTAGTACTGCGAATCGACGTACGGCTCCACGCCGACCAACGCTGCAAAGAGCTTCTTCGCGGCGGCCAGGTCCTTGGTGGGATAGACGATCAGCTGATGGTCCGCCATTGGGTGCAACTCCTTCAGTGGTTTCGAGCCTGGGCGAGGCGAATGATCGCATTCGCCGTGGCGGCGGGGTCGACAAGCATGTGCAGGTGCTCGCCGGCGATGGCCTCGACCGGCCAGCCACGGCCCCGTGCCACCTCAGCCGTTGGCGCGTATGCGTCGCTGTACAGCAAAAAGGCGCAGTGACGATCGTCCCAGCCGGCGGGCGCGGGCACGGCCTGCTCGTAGTACGCGAGCGGCAGGCGCGGTTCATCACGCTGAAACCGCCGCATCGTCTCGCGATCAGGGAAGAGGCGCGCCGCCTCCTCGTCGGGCCACCACGTGGTCCAGGGTGGCAGCACCCCGTCAATCGCCTGGTCGCGGAGAAACGCAAGCAACTCGGGCTGCGCCAGGGCCGACGACCCCGATGTCGACGGCAGCGACGCGTCCACGAAGATGAGCGACGTCACCCGCATGTCCGGATCGAGTGCGAGGATGGGAGCGAAGTAGCCCGCGTTGCTGTGCACGACCACAGTGAGCGGGCGCATGCGCGCAGCGTCTCGGAGCGCACTCCGGACACACGCGAGCACGATGGGCCCCGACGGTGGATCCGCATCTGCCACTTCGCGGAGCGACGGCACGATCACGTCGATGTGTTGTTTGCGCAGTTGGTGCGCGACCGCTTCCCACGTTGACGGCCCCACCGATGGACTGTGCACCAGCACGACCAGCTCGATGACGTCCCCAGGGCTCACTGTTCTGCGTCGAAGCTTAGCCGCTGGAGCTGTCCGGTCACCCGCACGCTCGGATGAAGGGGTCGAAAAGAAGCTGTTCACCGGCCCGGCGGTGCTGCTCGGTATCAGCTTGTCGTTGCCGGACGAGTCGGCGTTCTTCATGAACGTCATTCGGCAGTCCAACATGCTGGGGCGCTTGCCGTTTGCTGCAGCCGTAGTTCTGCCGGAAGACAGCGTGCACACGCTGGAGGCGTGCTCGACGGGCCGGATCGTGACGATTCCCGGCAACGTCTTCTTCCTGCCGAACCAGATCCCCGACCACGTCGCGGCCGCATCAACGAGGCGGTCGCCGCGGTCGTCCGTACGTAGGCCGGGTCGTTTCAGACGATGTGCCCAGGTGCGCCTCCATCGGTCACGACCGGCAGGCCTGCCCGTTCCCACGCCTGCATCCCGCCGGCAAGGTTCACCGCGTTGATGCCTCGCGTGTTGAGCATCTGAGTGATGGCGCGTGAGCGCCCGCCCGACCGGCACACGACCAGTGCCGGCGCGCTCTTCCGCAGCGTGTCGACCTGACGCTCCACCTGGCCCATGGGAACGTGGCGTGCATCGGGCATGTGCCCCGCCGTCCACTCATCGGGCTCGCGCACGTCGAGGACGGGGGCGCCGCTGTCGACGAGCTCAGCGGCAGCTTGCGGGGTCACCTCCACCGCGTCCGGCGGCGCTGCTTTGGCGACGGCGACAGGGAGGCCGGCCACCGACCATGCCCCGAACCCGCCGAGGAGGTCCGAAACGTCGGCGAAGCCGGCATGGCGCAGCACGCTCGAGGCCACAACCGAACGGGTGCCGCTTGCGCAATTGACGACCACCGGCGCATCACGGTGGAGCTCGCCCATGCGGTCGACCAGCGCTGCGAGCGGGATGAGGCGCGCGCCCTGCAGGTGTCCGAGCGCGGTCTCGCCCGGGTTGCGCACGTCGACGAGCTGCAGGCCGGGCACCAACCCGCGAAGCTCGGCGAGCTGCTCGATGGTCACCCTGGAGCTGCTCTCCACGAGATCGTCGCGCTCGAGCAGGGTGGGGTCGTCGAGGTAGCCCACGACCTTGTCGAACCCGATCCGGCTCAGCCGGACCCGGCTCTCGAGCGCGCTGCCCGGATCGCCGACCAGCACGATGTCGCTGCCGGGATCGAGCACATCGCCTGCCCATTCCGCGAAGCGGCCGTGCAGGCTGACGTTGATGGCGCCGCACAGGTGGCCGGCCGCGAAGTCACCCGGCTCGCGTGTGTCCAGCGGGACGGCGCCGGCCTGCACCAACGACAGCACCTGATCGAGACCAAGCGCCGGCGGCGCGGCAGTCTCGTCCAGCAGCGCGTGCGCCTCACGGTTGCGCTGTGCATCGAACGTGAAGTAGGCGGGCCGGGTCGGCTGGCCCTCGGTGACGGTCGCGACGAACTCGTCCTCGGTCATCGGCTGCAGCGCGTAGTTGCTCCGCCGCTGCTCGCCGATGGTGGAGCTCGTCTCCTGGGACAGCTGCTTGCCGCACGAGGAACCGGCCCCGTGAGCGGGGAAGACCCGCGTGTCGTCGGGGAGATCCATGACCCGCTCGTGCAGCGACTTGTAGAGCATGCGCCCCAGCGTTGCCGCGTCCAGCCCGCTGCCAATCGATGCCAGCAGGTCGGGGCGGCCCACATCGCCGACGAAGAGCGTGTCACCGGTGAGCACCCCGTACGGGACATCGTCGCCGCCGTGCTCGTATACGACCACGCATATCGACTCGGGCGTGTGTCCCGGCGTGGCACGGATCTCGAGTGACACGTCACCGAGGTCCAACCGCTGGCGGTCGGTGAGCGGCTCCATGGGGAAGCCGACCGTGGCCGCCTCACCGAATGAGACCGACGCGCCCGTCGCCGCCGCCAGCTCCAGGTGGCCGGAGAGGAAGTCCGCGTGGAGGTGGGTTTCGAGGACCCGCTCGATGCGGAGGCCGTTTGCCTCCGCCTCCTCCAGGTACACGCCGATGTCGCGCCGCGGATCGACGACGACCGCCCGCCCCGTCGTCTCGTCGCCGATCAGGTAGGAGGCGTGCGACAGGCAGCCCGTGTAGTGCTGCGTGAAGATCACTGCCGCAGCTCGGTCAGCCCCTGGGCGACCCACTCCCTGAGGGGTGGCATCGACGCAAACGGCGCGCCATCGGCATCGGCCTGCGCCAGCACATCCTCTGCGGTCGACCCCTGCTGCAGGCCGGCATAGAGATAGATCAAGGCTGACGAGCGCGGCCCGCTGCGGCAGGTGACCAGCGTGGGCCGGGGCAGCTGATCGATGGCGGCGACTCCCTTCCGGGCGACATCCATGTCGAACGGCCTGGGTGGGTCGGCGATGATGTTGGCGGACTCGGGCACGGCGCCCTGCACTTGCGCGTAGGACATGCCGCCCTCCATCGATGCGAACTCCTCGCCGCACAGGTACAGCCACGAGGCTGCGTGTGCGTCCTCGGCGAACTTCGCCGGGTCGGCGATCATCCCGCGGTTGTGTGTCAGATCCGTGGGGCTCTGAAACGTCGCGGTCATGGCACTTCCTCCTCTCCGTTCCCCTCAGGTGGGTTGCGGCACGATATGAACGATCACGAACACCTTGCGCAGCATGTGGTCGCCGGGCGGCGGTCGACCACATCACCTCTCTGATTTCTGGCGCCGCATGTCGTACTGCTTCGAGGCGACGAAGTCAACATCAGCGCTGCGCAACGCCGTCCAGCCGCGGCGAGCGCCGGCGGCGAGCAACCACAACGCCACAGCCATACGCGGCGAATGAGGTGACCAGCCACCCGGCCACGGCGGCAGCCAGCACCGCCGCGCCGGCAGTGCGCTGCCCCAGGGTGGCGACGATGGCGGCGAACGCGATGAGACCAAGCGAGCCGGCCACCGCGCCACGGGCGTCACGAACGGCGGCGACGGTGCCTCGGTCTCGTTCCAGCAGCGTCAGCGTCGCCGGCAGGATCGCGGGGAAGGCGAGAAAGACGCCGCCCACCACGGGTCCGTAGACGATCGAGATCACGCCTGCCGCCAGCGATGCGGCGGCGCCGAAGAGGAAGCGAAGCAGCACCCGGTGCGCCATGAGCTACCGGAGCAGCAGCCCGAACAGCACACCGGCCACCGCCAGCCACGCGCCGACGCTCACGAGGCTGCCGCGAATGGCACCGAAGCGCCGCACCGCATTGACGGCGACCGGTGCTGCCACGGCAAGCGCCATGGCACCCACCACCATCCCCGTCGCGGCCGCGGCGGCGTCGCGAGACCCGTCGGCAAGGAGAACTACCGCCAGTGACGCCAGGGCCACCGACGGCGCCGCCGCGAGGAGGCCGGCGAGGCTCTGCGGCCGCAGCCGTTCGCCCAGCAGCGAAAAGACGACCACGAGCGTTCCGCCGGCGAGCGCTTTGAGGGTCAGCACGAGCGGCACGCTCATGCTCACCCTCCCGAATTCATGTCACGCGTGACGCAAACACGCGGAGCGCGGAAGAGCTACCAGCGATACCAGCGGCCGCGCCGGGGGCGAGCGACGAAACCGACGAGCCACACAACGAGGGCGATGACCGCGATCCACCACAGCACGTGCAGCGCCGCACCGGCGCCGAAGAGGATGGCGATGAGAATCAGGAACAGCAGGAGCGGGACCATAGCGTTACTACCTCCAGCGCGAAGGGCCGGCCACCGGTCTCAGCGGCCGAGGACGCCCTCCAGGTCGGTCATGCACATGCGCGAGTAGCAACACAGCTTCCGCCCGCGCCGTGCCGCGAGCTGCCCGGTGACCCGCTGCCGGCCGCGTACGTCGAGGATGTCCCGCACGCGCTCGTAGAGACGATACCGCTTGGGATTCCAGCGATCCCGCTTGGCGTTCCGGCTGCCTTGGGTCATCGAGGTACCTCCGCTCACCCCCTCGGGTCCAATAGCGGCGACGGCGCACCGGATGAGTGGCGCCGCCGCCTGATAGGAGGGGTCACTAAAGCTGATAGCTAGCTTATCAGGTTATCGGCCACCTCGTGGGAGGGGCTCCCGGGCGAGTTTCCTCTACCGGAAAGCCGCGGCCGGGGTGGGCGCGGAGCCGGTCAGCGGAGCCGAGTCGAGGTATCGGTGCTCGTCGACGGTTCCGCGAACTGCCAGCTATCCGGCGTGCGCTGGTAGCGGTCGCGGTACAGCGCTGCACGTGGCGGAGTGGCCCGAGCGGAGCATCCGCCTTACCGAGCTCGGAACTGCTTCCGCACGAGCCATTCTCTGGCACCGTGCGATCGCTCCGTTACAGCGACTGTGGTGAAGGCAACACGAATGTTTACAGCGTTTACACGGTGGTAATGTTGTGGCATGAAGACCGAACCCGTGAGCTTTCGGCCCTCTGCCAGCCTCGACGCGCGCCTCGACGCTCTCCGCGCCCGGACCGGGCTTCCCAAGAGCCGGCTCGTCGAGCTGTTGACGGACGAAGCCGAGCGGGCGCGCCGCTATCCCGGCATCGCCTTTCGCGGTCCGGATCAGCGACGCGCTGCCTGGCTCATCGGAACGCCCTTCGATGTGTGGGAGGTGGTGCAGGCGTGGCAGGACCTGCACGAGGATGTGAGCGCGGCCGAGAATCGGCTGGAGCTCACTCATCGCCAGCTGCAGCTCGCCCTGGCTTACCACAGGGAGTTTGCTGACGAGATCGACACGGCGCTCGGTCTCGCACGACGCGGATTGAACGAACTCGAGCAGGCGTACCCCTTCATTGAAGTCGTCAGCGTGCCAAGCCAGTAGTCGCGATGCGGCTGCTGTTGGACGCGCAGCTCTCCGGACGTGTCATCGGCCGGCATCTGCGCACCGCCGGACATGACGTTCTCGCGCTCGGCGACCAGCGTGACTACGAGGGTATCGACGACGCTGCGGTACTCGAGCTAGCGAGCCGCGAAGGACGCGTGCTCATCACCCACAATGTCAAGGACTTCCCCGACATCCTTCGTGAATGGGCTGAAGCCGGTCACCATCATGCTGGCTGCATGATCATCGTTGGGGTCGCCCTCAACGAGTTTGGCGAGCTCACCCGCGTGATCGATGCCGCGTTGGCAGCCTTGCCCGAGCAGGGTGCATGGCGAGACCACCCGTTGTTCGTCGCTCGATTCAGTCGCTGAGGCTGGCCGCAGCTTGTGTGGGTTGCAGTGCACGCCGCAGAAGTCTTCGAGCCGGTCCATGAGGTAGCTGTCGTAGTCGATGACCACTCGTCGTTCCCGCGGCGTCTTTGGGCGATGTGGGTTGTGCACGCCACCGCGCAGTCGAGGTAAGAGGGACGACTCTCGAGGTGCACCGCATCGATGGTGAGCGTTCATAACTCGCTCACGCGCAGCCCGGCGAGGAGAAGGGTTTCGACAATCAGTCGCGCGCGAAGAGATTCGCCGCATGAGGCGATGAGTCGCATCCGGTCAGCGCCTCCGGGATCCGTTCGACCAGCACCGGCAGGCGCAGCGTGCTCATGGCATCACCGCGTAATCCCACCTCAC
The DNA here is from genome assembly GCA_036378495.1 of Candidatus Dormiibacterota bacterium. Classification (GTDB taxonomy): domain Bacteria; phylum Chloroflexota; class Dormibacteria; order Aeolococcales; family Aeolococcaceae; genus JAFALX01. Next base: position 4,784 of record DASUWI010000113.1, on the reverse strand, counting down.
ACCCCGGCGTCTCGGCGCAGAAGCTTGCCAGGCTGCTGAAGAGTGTCGCCGGCGCCGCACCCCGGTCGCGCAGGTACAGGAGGCAGTCGCGCGCAGCTTGATCTGTGAACTGGTCGGTGGTGGTGATCCCGCGCTGCTCGCGCCAACCGCGCGCTCTGCCGCGCTCGAAATGTTGCCGCGCCTCTTTCGCCGTCGAGGGCGAGAACGCCCGCGCGGTGAGCCACGCAGTTATCGCGTCCTCAGTGGTTGGCTGACCAAGGCTGGCCGGGCGGTGCGTCTCATCGCCGGTCGCGGTCGTCGCTCGATGGGACGGTCCCAGCTGTCCTCTGGTTCGGTGCGCTCTGTAGTCATGGGGCACCTGTGGTGGTAGGTGCCCTGCGGGTGTTTCTACGAATGCCCGCCGCAGAACATGGCGAAAATGGCGTTGTCCGTAGATTTCTGTGAGGCCCTGGAATCGAATTCGAAATCGGCCATTTCCGGCCGTGGAGCCCAAGGTGGGGATTGAACCCACGGCCTACGCCTTACCAAGGCGTTGCTCTACCACTGAGCTACTTGGGCATCGAGGAGATCCTAGCCGACCGCGCTCGCACGATCTCGACGCTCAGTCGGGAGCGGATTCTCCAAGTGGGTCGCCGCCGGTGGGCTGCTCCTCGCGCTTCGCCTTACGCTCGTGCGTGCCGAGCTCATGGTCAGGGTTGACCGCCGCCTCTGCTGCCTCGACGGTCTCGGTGACGAACCCGTAGCCCGCAGCCTCCTCCGCCGCCACCTCGGCTGCGCGCAGGTGCTCGCGGATACGCTCGCCGAGCCCATGCCTCGGCTTCTCGTCGGCGTCGGGCTCGGCGTTCTCGGTGTGCTCAGCCATGTCCCATATGATGCCGCCTGCCCGCGTCAGGTGGCCACCGGGACCATGGTGACGGTGATGCCGTTGGTGGTCACGTCAAAGGCGGTGTGCGCGGTGCACGTGTACGGGCTGACGAGCTCTGGCGGGGCATGCGTCGTCTGCAGCACCGCGCCGTCCTTGCTGATCGTCTGCGTCGCGTTGTCCGGGTTGGCGACGTCGAGAGTCACCTGACCGCCTCCGGTGCGCACGGTGCCGGCAATCTGTCCACTGGCGCTGACCATGTAGGTGGACCCGTCGGTGCCCACGCCACGCAACGGTTGAGCGCCGTCGTAGGTGATCGTGGCGGTGCCGTCACGGCGGATCACGGTCAGCTGCCCGGCGCCCCCGCTGAGCGGAATGTGCAGCGTTCCGTCCGACGAGGTCACCGTCCCGTGCGCCCCGGTGCTCTTCCAGGTGCCGACGACACACGCGTCCAGCCCAGGCTTGATCGTGGGGCTCGGCGCTCCGCCTGACGAGCCGCAGGCGGCGAGGCCGGGAACTCCGAGGGCGATGAGCGCGACGGCGAGGGCACGCATCGCAAAAAAATACCGGCCGGGGCACGCGAGGCGGTCGCGGCTCCGGCCGGCTTGAACTGGACGGCTACTTTGTCCCGCGGTTGCGCCGAGCCCGTGAGCTCAGCGCCGCGATGATTCCGGCTCCTGCGAGCACGAACCCGAGGAGGCCGAGGCCCACGCCCGTCGACGGGGTGCCGACGGTACCGGCACCGAGGCTGGCGGCCTGGACGCCGGCGGATGTGCCCGACGAGCTGGCGCCGGTGTTGCCACCGTTGTTCCCACCACCGTTGTTGCCTCCACCGGGATTGCCACCACCACCGGGGTTGCCACCGCCACCGGGGTTGCCACCACCACCGGGGTTGCCACCACCACCGTTGTTACCGCCGGCGGCGCAACCGGTCGCGTTCACCTCGAAGGCACCGAGCTGCTCACCGTTCATCCCGAGGAGGTTGGTCACCTGGGCCACCGCTGCGTTGGCGGAGCAGCTGTCGGAGTTGGTCAGCAGCAGGCTGATGGTGATGACGCCCGGGATCGTGATCACGAGCTTCTGCGGAATCTGCGAGTTGCTCAGGATCTGATTGCCGTTGATCGATGCCACGTAGGTGTTCGCCGTCTGACCGCTGGCGCTGCTGTGTGCCTCGCTGTGCAGCACGATGATCACCAGCGCGCCGTTGCCGAGGTTGAGGTTGACGCCGTTGGTGAAACCGTTGCCCGACGACTGGCCATTCGACCACGATGCGTTGCTGCCGGCTTCGAGGACCGCCAGGCTGGCCACGGACGAGCCGTCGCTGGGGTTGGTGAGGTTCAGATCCACCAGGGCCGCACGCGAGCTGGCGTTCGACGAGCCGTCGCTGTTGCGCGTGGTCTGCGCCATCCAGTCGGCGATCGCCAACGCGAGCAGCGGGTTGGTCGGCAGGGCGATCAGGTTGCCGGAGCCGTTCTGGTTGTCACCGGACTCGTGACCCGCCGCGACGTCGTGCCCGAGGATTCGCAGCGCCGTGGCGTTCGAGTCGGTCGAGCCCGAATCTGGTCCGGCACTGTTGCTGGTGCAGCTCACGCAGGTGTCGAGGAGTGGCACGGACAGCGCGTTGGCGCTCGCGGTGCCGGGGGGCGCCTGAGCCGTCGAGGGATCGCTCGAGGTGTTGGTCGAGCTGTCGTTCGAGCTCGCCGCCGGACTCGAGCTGAGCCCTGGAACCGAGAGTGGCAGCGACGGCACCGCGGGTACCGACGGCACCGATGGGGTTGCGACGCTGGGCGCCGACACAGCGGGAGCCGGTGCGACAGCCGGCGCTGCTGGTGCGACGCTGGCGACCACCGGCGCCACCGGGGCGGTCACCTGCTGCACCGTGTTCGTGACCGTATTCGTCACCGTGCCGACCGTGCTGGTCAGCGAGCCCGATCCCCCGATCGGGAGTCCGCCCGCCCGGGCACCGAGCGTCAGCGGCGCGGCGACCGCCGCGACCAGGGATGTCGATACGGCGATCTTCAAAAAGTAGCGACCCACTCTCGAGTCCTCCTTCCAGCGCATTTCCTTCCTGCCGGTGATGCGGCCCGCCGCCGCATCGTTAAGTGGAACGGCGGAGCCTTCGACTTTCTTGCACCGATCGCTCCGTTCAGTGTGATAGAGCTACTCGGCCCTTTAGGAGGCTCTGCACGGCTTGGTGGTTGCGCCCGATCTGGCGCGATTCAGAGCGCCACCTGGCCGAGGGAATCGAACCCCGACCGAACAAGGGCCGATCAGCACCTTGGCGGTGGTACCAAGGCACACAGAGGTGCGAACAGGTGTACGCGTGTGCCGTAAATCGCACCGAACGCGCCGTGATGGCCCAGCTTCTTAATTGAGCCGGTGGTCCAGTCGCGCCGCAGCGCGCTGTCGAGAACCTGGCCTCGCCGGCTACCGCTTCCCGGCGTCCCTTCAGCAACCGATGAAGGCTGGCCCGTGCGCCGTTTTGGTCGCGACCTTCTCAAGCTCAGCAACGGCGCTGGACGTCTCGACAACCTTCGCTACCCTCTCGCCTAGCGGCCAGCCGTCCGACCGTGGCCCCTGGATTTCCACTGTCCGAGCTGGTGCTTCCACGCTTACACGCCCATCAGTAGAAGTCAATGATGGCAAGAAGCTTGTCACGTTTAAGGACTTCAAGTCATCGGTCACGATCCCGGGAAGCCTCGTACTCCGCAAGTTGGATGTCGAATGCGATCACCGGTCGCCCATAGACCAGCTCACCACTGCTCTTGTCGACGATCACGGGGAACGTCCCGATTATCACAGCGCGCGGGTCGCCGTCTATATACGCCTGCGCTTGCCACGGTACGATGAACGCACTCTCGTTCTCCTCGATGCCTGTCACGACAACGCCCAGCGGTTTCGCTTCGGACGGCTGCTGCTCCCGGCGCAACCAGTCCTGAACAATGGCAATCGCGTCGTCGCGCGAGAGCGGTGGCTCGTTCATGGTGTTGGAGTGGGAGGCGGAGGGGGAGAGTACGTCAGGCGGAAGTACGTCTGCGTGTTCGGCCCGGCGAAGTTGGTGCCCTTCACATAGTCGCTCAGACCGGCAGCGCTCTTGGGGATTTGCCCATCGAGGATCCGGACCGTCCCGTTGTCGTTGACGACATTGACGATGTGCGCGCCGTTTGGCTCCGTCAACACCATGACGCCTCGCGCGCCACTGCCCGCTTGCGTCATATCCGTTTGAATCGCGGACCACCCCTTTTGGGCCACGGGTCCGCCCCACTCGTTCTCGATATCCGAGAACGAGACGCCGCTCCTCATGGGACCGGCGGACGCGTGGGGGTCTCCGGTCATGCGGGCATCGACCGCCTTCACGCACGCGGAACAGTTCTTCGGGCCCGGATTGGGATCACCGTTGGCGCCCTTCAGGTCCGGCGACGTGTTCGTCGTCGGGTCAAGACGTGAGGGCACGGGCTGACCCGTGTCCGAGGCATCAAAAACCCTCGGCGCTGGCGTGGCTGCCGGGCTCCGGGCGCCCACAGCCGGCGTGTCGCCGATTAGCCCGGCGTCATCGCCGGCGATCGCCGGGGCGGCGCCGCCACGGAACAGCAGACCCGACCCACCCAGCAGCACGCCGCCCGCGCCACCGGCCAGGCCGCTGAGCACCGCCTCCTGCGGGTTGAACCACGATGTCGCGTGATCACCCGTCTGGTCGAACTGCGGATCCAGGTGGTCGAGCACGTCCGCGCCCAGCTGCGCCACCACGTCGCTGGACAGCCCCACGAACGCCCCCTCGATCGCCATGGTCCCGACGCTCGCCAGCGTGAACCCCGCCGCGACTTCGGTGGTCGCGGCGACCCCGACCTCGGCGGCGTCGGTCGCCGGGTCGGCGCCCAGCTGGGCCACGTTCACCACCGTCAGCGCCGCCAGGATCCCCATC
>DASUWI010000112.1:0-6633 GCA_036378495.1 Candidatus Dormiibacterota bacterium | reverse complement strand
TCGGCCTCGCCGAGCTCGACGTCCAGGCGGCGCGCGTCGATGTCGATCGCCACGAGGTCACCGTCGCGGAGCGCGGCCAGGGGTCCGCCCAGCGCCGCCTCGGGCGCGACGTGCGCGCACATGAAGCCGTGAGTGGCGCCGCTGAACCGGCCATCGGTGATCAGCGCCACCGAGCCGCTGAGCCCGGCGCCGACTATGGCGCCCGTGACGGCGAGCATCTCGCGCATGCCGGGGCCGCCCACCGGTCCCTCGTAGCGGATCACGACGACGTCGCCGGCTGCGATGCGGCCCTCGCGCACCGCGGCGAAGGCCGCGTCCTCGCCGTCGAACACCCTGGCGGGGCCCTGGTGCCGGCTGCGGTCGTTGCCGGCGAGCTTGGCCACGCAGCCCTCGGGAGCCAGGTTGCCGCGCAGCACCGCCACGCCGCCGTGCGCCTTCAGCGGCCTGTCGATGCTGCGAATCACCTGCTGGCCCTCGGTCTCCTGGGACGCCGCCGCGATCTCGGCGATGGTCCGGCCGTCGACGGTGCATGCGTCGCCGTGGAGCAGCCCCAGCGCCAGCAGGCGCTGCATCAGCACGCCCAGCCCGCCGGCGGCGAAGAGATCGGTCGCCACGTAGCGGCCGCCGGGGCGGAGGTCGCCCAGGATCGGGGTGCGCCAGCAGATGGCGTCGAAGTCCTCGATGTCGACCGGCACCCCCGCTTCAGCAGCGATGGCGAGCAGGTGCAGCACCGCGTTGGTCGATCCGCCCGTGGCGGCGAACGAGGTGATCGCGTTGTCCACCGCGGCGCGCGTGACGATCGCCCGCGGCGTGGTGCCGTCGCGCACTAGGCGGGCGGCCAGCGCGCCCGCCGCCTCGGCGACCGCTGCCTTGTCCGGGTGGGTGGCGGGCACGGCGTTGGCGCCGGCCGGGCTCAGTCCCAGGAACTCGACGGCGCCGCTCATCGTGTTCGCGGTGAACTGCCCGCCGCACGCGCCCGCACCCGGGCAGGCCGCCTCCTCCACGGCGCGCAGCTCGGCTGAGTCGATCCGGCCGGCGTTGAAGGCGCCCACCGCCTCGAAGACGTCGCCGATGGTGAGGTCGCGGCCGTTGAGGTGACCCGGCTGGATGGTGCCGCTGTAGAGGATGAGCCCGGGGACGTCGAGCCGGCAGAGCGCCATCGCCGCCGCCGGGATCGTCTTGTCGCACCCCACGATGAGCACGAGCCCGTCGAAGCTGTGGCCGCGGGCGACGAGCTCGATGGAGTCGGCGATGACCTCGCGGGACACGAGCGACGCCTTCATCCCCTCGGTGCCCATGCTCACCCCGTCGCTGACGGCGATGGTGTTGAACTCCATCGGCGTGGCCCCGGCCGCGCGCACGCCGGCCTTGACGTGCTCGGCGAGCTGGCGGTGGTTCCAGTTGCACGGCATGGTCTCGATCCAGGAGTGCCCCACCCCGATCAGGGGGCGTTCCAGGTCCTCGCGGCTGAACCCGATCGCACGCAGCATGGCGCGCGATGGCGCCCGCGCCGGGCCGTGCAGCATCACGTCGCTGCGACGTCCGGGTGCGGGCTCGGCCATGCCGGAAGGATACGGAGCCACACCATCGGCGCCGACGGCGCTGAATAACCTACAGTCTCGGTAGATCGTTATCTGAGACCATGGGTATCGCATCACCGCCGACCCCGCCCCCGACGAGACGGGGCCGACCGACGGCCGCCGAGCTCGCCGCCCGGCTGACGGCCACCCGGCGCCGCCGCCGGCTCCTCGTCGTCGCCGGCTGCGTCGTGCTGCTCCTCGTCAACGCACCGATGCTGGTGAACGCCGCGCTGCAGCTGCTCGCGGCCGCCGCCGGCAGCCCGAGCCCGCGAGTGTTCCCCGCGGACAGCGTCGTGCTCGACAGGACCGGCAGGGAGATCGCCGACCTGCACCCCGGCGGGGCCACGCGGCTTCCCATCCCGCTGAGCGCCATCGCACCGGCGATGCAGCAGGCGATCGTGGCGGTGGAGGACCGCCATTTCTGGACCGAGGGCGCGGTGGACGTCGGCCGCCTCGCGCAAGCGGCGTTCAGCGATGCGGGCGGCTCGGCGCAGGGGGCGAGCACGATCCCCATGCAGCTCGTGAAGCTCGTCTACCTGAATGACAACCAGACGCTGTCGTTCAAGCTGCGGGAGATCGGGCTGGCACAGCGCCTGGTCGACAGCACGCCAAAGCAGGCGATCCTCGACGATTACCTCAACGACGCATTCTTCGGCAGTGGCGCCACGGGCGTGCAGGCCGCGGCGCACGTCTTCTTCGGTGTCGACGCAGGCAAGCTGACGCTGGCGCAGGCGGCGCTGCTCGCCGGACTGCCCAACGCTCCCAGCGCGTACAACCCCCTGCTGCACGCGGACGCTGCCAAGGCGCGTCAGCTCCAGGTGCTGCAGGCGATGGTGGGCAGCGGCGACATCAGCGCAGCCACGGCCGCGGCCGCAGCCCAGGAACCGCTCCAGTACGCGTCATCGAACATCGACGACGTCAACGTCGCGCCCGCGTTCGTCAGCCGTGCGGCGAGCCAGGTGGCGTCGTGGCTGCATGTCGACCCGGCCACGGCTGGCCTCCGCATCACGACGACGCTCGACCTCGGCAAGCAGGCGTACGCGCAGCAGGCCGTTGCGACGCAGGTGGCGCAGCTCGGCTCGCTGCATGTCACCGATGGTGCGGCAGTCGAGATCGACCCCACGACAGGCGACGTGCTCGCGTACGTGTCGAGCGCCGGCACCGATGTCCCCGGCGGGCAGTACGACATGGCCGCTGCACCGCGACAGCCCGGATCATCGTTCAAGCTGTTCACGTACGCCACCGCGCTGGCGACCAGCAGGGTGAGCATGGTCTCCCCGGTGCTCGACGGTCCCATCACGCTGCCCACGGGCGGCGGGTCCACCGGCACCCAGCCGTACTCGCCGCTCGACTACGACCGCTCCTGGCACGGTCCGCAACCGATCGAGCGCGCGCTGGGCAACTCCCTGAACGTGCCGGCGATCCGCACCGAGCTCGTCACCGGCATCCCCGCGATCATCGGCATGGCTCGCGCGATGGGCGTCACCACGCTGACGCAGGCGCCGCAGTCGTACGGCCCGAGCCTCACCCTGGGCACGTACTCGGTTCCCCTCTGGGAGATGGCACAGGCCGGCAGCGTCTTCGCGACGTCGGGCACGCTGCACCCGGCACGGTTCGTGGTCAGCGTCACCGATGCCGGCGGCGCCGGCCGGAATCTCACGCAGCCGCGAGCGCAGCAGGTGCTCGACGCGCGCGTCGCCTATCTGATGAACGACATGCTGAGCAACGACGCCAACCGCGCCATGGAGTTCGGCAGCGGCGGGCTGCTGACCGTGGCCGGTCACACCGTCGCGGCGAAGACCGGCACCAGTGAGAACTTCCGCGACAACCTCACCGTGGGCTGGACTCCGCACCTCGTCACCGCAACGTGGGTGGGCAACGCCGATGACTCGGCGATGCACGGCACGACGGGCATCACCGGGGCGGCGCCCATCTGGCACGACATCATGTCGCACGAGCTGACGGCGGACGACGGCTGGCCGGCGGCGCCGTCAGGGCTGGTGGCGGCGAGCACGCAGTTCGGCCCAGCGTACTTCCTCCCCGGTACGAGCCCGCAGACCGGTGAGCCGGCGCTGATGACGATCGGCGCCGCCCAGCGTGGCCAGGGCGAGGGCGGGCGCGGCCAGGGCGGTGGCGGTGGTGGCAACGGCAAGCATGGCGGGCACGGCGGTTGACGCGAACCGTGTCCATTTCTTGACCCGGTCGTGTTGACTGGATGACCGGCCAGCACGCATACTCTTGGCTCGCGATGAGCTACGGTGTCGTCCTGGTTCTGATTCTGGGCCTGCTCCTGATCCGGAGCGGGGCCTCAAGCCTTCAGGCCAGGCACGTGCGCAGGTAGCACGAAGACCAAGCCGGAAGCAGCAAAAGGGCCCCTCTCTCGGAGGGGCCCTTTCTTGTTTCCGGACAGCAGACGCTCAGGAGGTGCAGCGATGACCGGCTTCTGGCCCGGGGAGGATCCCTGGAAGGCGTTCGAACACAATCCCGCGTGGGACGGCGCCGGCGAACCCGACCGGGAGCCGGTGGCGGACTCCGGCGACCCCGAGACCGTGCTCACGGGTGAGGCGTCGCACGAGGTCACGTTCGTGCAGCAGGCGATCCAGCGCGTGTACCACCCGTAGTGGCCACCACACACGCGACCGCACCCGCGACCACGCCCGCATCGCGCATCACCGCCGCGCACGAACCGGCCCGCCGCCTGACGGGGGCCGAGATCGCACTCGAGTCGCTGCTGCGCGAGGGGGTCGACACCATCTTCGGCTACCCGGGCGGCGCCAACCTCTGGCTCTACCGGTACCTCCCCGAGTACCCGCAGCTGCGCCACGTGCTCGTCCGTCACGAGCAGGGCGGCGCGCACGCCGCCGACGGCTACGCACGCAGCCGGCGCGGTGCTGTGGGGGTGATGTTCGCCACCAGCGGCCCGGGCGCGCTCAACCTGGTCACCGGGCTCGCCACCGCGTACATGGACTCGGTTCCGGTCGTCGCCATCACGGGCCAGGTGCCCACCACCGCGATCGGTACCGACAGCTTCCAGGAGTCCGACGTCATCGGCTCCACCATGTCGGTGGTCAAGCACTCCTACCTGATCAAGCACGCCGAGGACATCGCCCCCACGATCAAGGAGGCGTTCCACGTGGCCCGCACCGGCAGGCCGGGCCCCGTGCTGATCGACTTCCCCAAGGACCTGCAGGCCGCGGTCACCGAGTTCAACTACCCGGAGGGGCCCATACGCCTGCGCTCGTTCCCGCCGCCGCCGCGCCCGGACGCCGCGCGGCTGCGCCGCATCGCCCAGCTGATCCGCGAGGCGAAACGCCCGGTCATCCTGGCCGGGCGCGGCGTGGTCATCTCGGGCGCGGAGCAGGCGCTGCTCGAGCTCTCGCACAAGGCGAACATCCCCGTCGGCTGGACGCTGCTCGGCACCGGCGCGTATCCCGTCACCGACCCGCTGGCGCTGCAGATGGTCGGCTTCATGGGCGCCGGCTACACCAACAAGGCGGTGTGCGACGCCGACGTGCTGATCATGATCGGGATGCGCTGTGACGACCGCGTGACCACGCGCCTCGACTCCTTCGCCCCCCGGGTGGAACACCTGGTGCACATCGACATCGATCCCGCCGAGATCGGCAAGAACGTGGTGCCCCACGTATCCGTGGTGGCGGACGCCGCAACCGCGCTGCGCGAGCTCACCCCGATGGTCGAGCCCAAGCGGGAGCACGAGTGGCTGACGCAGATCGACCAGTGGCGCGAGGAGCATCCCATCCGCTACGTCAACCACAACGGCCTGCTGCAGCCGCAGGAGGTGCTCGAGGAGATGTACGGCCGCTGCGAGGACGAGGCGATCGTGCTCGCCGACGTGGGTCAGAACCAGATCTGGGCGGCGCTCTGGTTCAGCTACAACCGGCCCGGGCTGTTCCTCAACTCCGGCGGCACGGGGACCATGGGCTACGCCTTCCCTGCGTCGATGGGCGTCAAGCTGGCCAACCCGGGCAAGACGGTGTTCTGCGTCACCGGCGAAGGCGGCTTCGTGATGAACATGCAGGAGATGGCGACGATGGTGGAGAACAACATCGCCGTCAAGACGCTCGTGCTCAACAACCGCTCGCTGGGCATGGTGCGGCAGTTCCAGGACGACTTCTACCAGGGCGTGCGCTCCGCCGTCGACCTGTCGTACACGCCGGACCTTGTCAAGCTCGGCGACGCCTTCGGCATGAAGGCCATGACGACGGACAAGCTCGAGGAGGTGGGACCGATGATCGACGCGGCGCTGGCCCACGACGGCCCGGTGCTCATGAACTTCGACATCGATCCTGACGCCAACGTGTATCCGATCGTGCCGCTGGGCAAGGGCATGCTCGACTTCGTGGAGGCCGAGTAGGTCCATGAGCCAGAGTCGTCTTTTGTCAGTTCTCGTCGAGAACAAGCCCGGCGTGCTGCAGCGCGTCGCCTCGATGATCCGGCGGCGCGGCTTCAACATCGATTCGCTCTCTGTCGGCCCCACCGAGGACGACAGCGTGTCGCGCATGACGATCGCCGTGCATGTGGGCCGGCAGCAGGCGGAGCAGGCCACCAAGCAGCTGGCCAAGCTGGTGGACGTCATCACCATCGACGACATCACCGGCCTGCGCAACGTGGCCCACGAGCTGCTGCTGGTCCGCCTGCATGCGCCCGCTGCACAGCGACGCGAGGTGCTCGACCTGGTGTCGATCTACCGCGGACGTGTCGTGGATGTCGCCTCCAGCACCCTCATCGTCGAGGTCACCGGAAGCACCGAGAAGATCGACAACTTCATCGAGCTGATGCAGCCGTACGGCATCAAGGAGGTGGCGCGCAGCGGCGCCGTCGCGCTGGTGCGGGGCGACGAGGCGCGCATCCGTCTCATCGACTTCGAGATCGGCGGGGACACGGCGGAACCGCCCGAGGAGCTGCCGCCGGCGGCCAACACCGAGGCCGGCGACACCACCGGAACCGTGTGACCAGAGGAGGAGCCGAGCCCGCATGACAGCTCGCATGTACTACGACCAGGACGCCAATCCGGCGGCGCTGGAAGGACAGC
>DASUWI010000111.1:0-8127 GCA_036378495.1 Candidatus Dormiibacterota bacterium | reverse complement strand
GGCGTTCTCGACGGCCGTGGCGATGCTCCCCGACGCGCTGCCGCCGGCTCAACCGCCCGCACGCCTGCGAAACGCGATCATGGCTCGCGTCTACGCCGAGGCTGCGCCGGGGCCGGCGCGGCGGCGTCGATCGCTCGCCGCCCGCGTATGGTCGGCGCTGCCCAGAAGCCGTGCGTTCACGGTGGCCACCGGCCTCGCCGGAGCGGCTGCGATCGCACTCGCCGTCTGGGGCGGGACGCGTCCGACGGGGGCGCCACCGCCGGCGGTGCGCACCTACCACGTCGCCGGCACCACCGCAGAGCCGCAGGCGACCGGGTCGCTGTACTACGACGGCGCCGTCGGCCGCGCGATCCTCGTGGTGCACGGCCTGCGCGCGCCCGACACGTCGGGGACGCTCAGCCACGTGTACGAGGTCTGGCTGATCCCGGCCGGCGCTGCGCCCGTGCCCGCAGGGTTCCTCACCCTGCAGCCCGACGGGCAGACGTGGGCGTCGGTGATCAGCGGCGACGTGCAGTCGTACCAGACGGTGGCCGCGACGGTCGAGCCGCTCGCGGGGTCGGCGCAGCCGACCGGAACGCAGGTGCTGAGCGGAACGCTGGGCTGAGACAATCGGGGTGCCGCGGGCTCGAAGCCGGGCAGTTGCAGGAGAACCCCCATGAGCGTATTCCGCCGCTTCACCAACATCTTCCAGGAGAAGACGAACGCGGCCCTGGACCGCGTGGAGGATCCCGGCCAGGCGATCGACCTGTCGTATCAGCAGCTGCTCGAACAGCAGCAGAAGCTGCGCACGGCGCTGGTGCAGGCGGCATCAGGGCAGAAGCGGCTGGAGAACCAGGCGCACGAGCTGGACGCGCGCATCGCCAAGCTGGACGAGTCCGCCAAGCAGGCGATGCAGGGGGGCCGCGAGGACCTGGCCACGCAGGCGCTCACCCAGGGCGAGATGCTGCAGCAGCAGCGGCACGCGCTCGATCCGCAGATCCAGACGGTGGGCGCGCAGATACAGCGGATGCAGCAGGCGCTGCAGCAGTACCAGGCCAAGGTGCAGGCCTTTGCCGCACAGCGCGAGACCCTGAAGGCGCAGTACGAGTCGGCGAAGGCCACCAGCACCGCGGGCGACACCATCGCCGGCATCGGTGAGCACACCAGCGACGCCGCGATGATGATGCAGCGCGCGCAGGACAAGATCGCGCGCACCCAGGCACATGCCGACGCGGTCGACTCCCTGCTCGCCAGCGGCGCCCTGGACACGCCGTCGCTCACCGGCTCGACCACGCTCGACGATCAGATCACGGCGACGGTGGTCGACAGCAACGTGCAGAGCAAGCTCGCCGCGCTGCGCGCGCAGGTGGGCGTGCAGGCGCCGGCGGCCGTGCCCCAGCTGGGCGCCTCCGGCATCGTGGTCCGCATCCACGGCTCGGGGCAGTACCGGCTCGACACCGCCCTGCGGCCGTCGCTCGACCAGTTCGACCATCACCTCGTCACCGCCGTGCGTGCCGGTGACGATGCCGCGTACCACGCCGCGCTGCGCGACGTCACCGCGTTCGTCCAGCAGCACGGCATCGCCGTCGCGGGTGAGGACCTCTCGCCGAGCGAGATCATCCTGCCCAGCGACGACATGTCGCTGGCGGAGGTGACGTCCGTGCTCGAGCAGGAGAACTGGCTGGAGCCGGCCGCCCCACAGGGGTGAGCGCCGCCTCTAGCCGGTGGCCGGCACGGCGATCCAGCAGCGCCACCGTTCGACCGTGCGAAACCCCAGGCGCTCGTAGACGGGGTACCCGGCTGCCGTCGCCTGCAGCCAGGCCCACTCGGCGCCGGCTGCGGCGCCGTCAGCCACCGCCCGTGCGGTCACCGCAGAGCCGTATCCGCGGGCGCGGAACGGCCGCGAGGTGGCGATGTTGAACACGCCGACTCCTTCTCCCCGTGTGAGGGCGTAGCCGGTGGCGACGGGCGCGCCGTACATCTCGCCGAGGTAGCACCGGGCCCCGTCCAGGGCCAGGACCGCGGGCGTCATCAGCTGGAGGAACGGAGCCGCTGCGACCTCGAAACCGTCGGCCGTCACGCGCGCGTGCAACGCGGCTTCGTCGGGCCTCAGCTCCCGGATGACGAGCTCGGCCGGTGTCGTGCGGCCCTGCATGCCACTCGGGCGGTCCAGCGCCATCACCGGGATCTCCCCCACGCGGGTCATGCCGCGCCCGCGCGCGATGGGCTCGAGAGCCCGCTCCGCGCCGGGACGGAACTGCAGCGAGTGCGGCAGCCCAGAGGCGGCCACCTCATCGACCAGTGCTGCGACCTCGGACACGTCAGGGCTGACCTCGGCGATGAAGACACCATTGAGAGAGGGCACGGCGACGCCCGTGACAGCTCCGAGCACGTCGCCGGTGCGGTGAACCGAGCCGCCGGGCAGCACGCCGGCGAGTGTCATCCAGGCGTCGAGCAACGCCCGCGCGACGGCCGTCGCATCGGGCACGGCGGCTAGTCGACCGGAGCCGGCGCCACATCGGCGGTGAGGTCCACCGCCATCTGCGGGTCGAGGCGGCGATGCTCCTCCTCCGCCAGCCTCACCGCCGTCCCGATGGCGAGGAACTCGATGACGTGGCTGCCCCAGATGTGCGACTTCTGCTCGATGCGCATGGCCACGATCCCCTGCGCACGCATGCGCTCCGCCTCGCTCTGCATGCGCGTCATGGCCAGCTCGCGCGCGTCGTACAGGGCGGTGGTGTAGTTGACCAGCTCGACGTTCTGGTTCTGCTGACCCAGCCACTGCGACAGCCCCTGATGCGCGATGTGGTACACGCAGGCGCCGAAGGCCAGCCCGAGCGGCACGTAGCCGGCGCGCATCAGCAGGTACAGATCCTGCCCGGAGAGGTCGCTCACCCAGACGCCGGACGCGCGGCGCGTGGTGTCGGAGACGGCGGTTCCCATGGCCACGAACTCGGCAAGCCCGTGCGCGCCGTGCACCTCCACCTCGAGGCGCAGTCCCACCACACCGTGGCCGCCGATGGCGAGTGTGTGCTGCGTCAGCTTCTGCAGCGCCTCCTCGCGTGCCGCGTACATGACCTGGGTGAGGTTGCCCAGCTCCTCGTTGTTGCTCCAGTTCATGTACTGCATCCCGATGTGGTACACGGCGCTGCCCACGACAAGCCCGCGGGGTTCGACGCCGATCTCCTTGAGCAGCACCGCCTCGTCGACCGACAGGTCGCTGCTGAAGCGGCGTCCCTCGTGGCGCTGGCCCTGCCCACTCGCGAGGCACGCCATCGCCGCGTCGGCGCGCGGGTGCGGGGTGATGGCCATCAGCGCAACCTCATGATCGGCAGCGGCGGCTCCTCGATCGGGTCCTTGGCGTAGCGGCGCACCGCGGTGCCCACCAGGTAGAGCTCGACGAGCATCGCCTCGCGCATCAGCTCGTGCATGGCGAAGTCCACCTCGACGCCGACCGCGCCGTCGGCGTCGGCCCGCGCCACCTCCGCTTCGAGCCGGTTGATGCCGAGCATGCGCGCGGCCTCGAGCCCGTCGCTGATCTGATCGATGCGCGCGTTCGACCACGAGCGCATCAGCCACTCGGTGCCGCAGCCGGGATCGATCTCGGTCACCCCGATGCCGACGGCGAGCGCGACCGGGACGTACCCGCCGTGCAGCAGCTTGCCGAAAGCGACACCGTCCAGATGCGACATGAACGGCACGCGCACCGGCGGCGCGCCGGGGCGGCGCACGGCGGTGCCGATCATCGTCATCTCCATCGAGCTGCCCACGCCCTCGAGGTGACGCCGCACCATGCGCACCCCGACGACGCCGTGCGCGCCGAGATCGGCGGTCTCCTGCAGGATTCGTGACAGCGCAGCATCGCGGCACGCGACCACACCGGACTCGTAGAAGCTGTGCTCCCAGTTGTACCCGTAGCGGTGCTCGCCGCCCATCATCACGCCACCACCGAACCCACCGCCGCCCCAGCCATAGCCGTGCGGGCATGCGTAGGTGCGCACGTGTCCACCGCCGGCGCTGCCGTAGACGTTGAGGTAGCCCCACTGCGCGCCGATGAAGTACACGCTCGAGCCCATCACCATGCCCACCGGCTCGAAGCCGGCGTGGCGGATGGCCGCGAGCTCGGCGACCGAGAGATCGGACGTCCACGCCGCCTGGCCCTGGCGCAACTCGTCGATGCGCTCCTGCGCGGCGACCGGCAGGCGCCCCTCCTCCAGGGCGACGATGCTCGCCTGCTGCCGCGCAGCAACCGCCGCGTCGTCCGCCACTAGTGTCCCGCCCCAGAGAACCGAGACACTAACGGTCCAGCGACAGCACCATGCGCGGCTTCTCGATCTCGTGATCGGGCAGCTTGCGCACCGCGGTGCCCATGGCGAAGAACTCGATCGTGTGGCTGCCCCAGATGTGCGACTTCTCCTGGATCTGCACGCCGACGATCCCCTCCGCGGACAGCTTGCGGGCCTCGTCCTGCATGCGCTCCATGGCCAGCTCGCGTGCCTCGTAGAGGGCCTGCGTGAAGTTGGGCATCTCCTTGTTCTGGCCAATGTTGCCCAAAGCTTGGAACATGCCCTGGTGGGCGACGTGGTACACGCAGGTGCCGAGCACGAGCCCGAGCGGCGCGTGCCCCGATTGCAGCAGCGTCCAGAAGTCCTGACCACTCAGGTCCGAGGTGAAGGGCTTGCCCTCCGGCGTCTTCCAGTTGCCGCCGTCCCCGGCGCTGACCGCGGTTCCGATGGCGATGAACTCCGCGGTGCCGCGTCCCCATTCGTAGAAGCCGACGTCGAGGCGCACGCCCACGACGCCGTCGGCGCCGAGCACATCGGCCTCCTCCTCCATGCGCGCCATGGCCAGCTCGCGCGCGGAGTACATCGCCTGCGTCAGCTGGGTCACCTCGCGGCTCGTCGACCAGCCGCGGGTGGCAATGCCGATGTGATAGATGCTGCTGCCCAGCACGAGCCCGCGCGGATGAAAGCCGGCCTCCTTGATCAGCAGAAACTCGTTCACGGAGAGGTCGCTGGTGAACAGCGCGCCGCTGCCCCGCAGCTCGTTCAGCCGCCGCAGCGCGTCCTGCGGCAGCCCCTCGAGGTCGGCGGGCGGTGGCGGTGGCGGCGCTTCCTGCTGGGTCATCGTGCACACATCCTCCTGTCTGGATCGTCGCCGCCGCGGGTTTCGGTCAGGTGACCAGTGCGCGCAGCGCCGCGCTCGCCGCGGCGTTGCTCTGCGACTGACGGCTGAGCACCTCGACGAGCCGCCGCAGCCAGGCGTCGAAGCCGAGCTGCTCGGTGCGCAGCCGGATGCCGCGCACCGCGTGGGCGTGCTGCGCGGTGATCGTGCCGTGCCGCAGCTCGGCCTCGAGCACGTCGTCGCCGGCGCTGACCGTGATGCGCCTGACCGGGTGGTCCTTCTTGAACATGCCGCCCTCGCGCTCCAGCTGCACCTCTCCGGGCATCGAGTCGGCGAGCTTGGAGGCCAGCACCTGGAAAAAGATATTGACGTCGCCGGCGTCGGCGCGGAGCGCTGCCACCACGGAGTCGAGGTCGGCCTCGGGGGGGAGCTGATCGGTCACCGCACTGATCGTACGGCCGCCGCGATCACACGCGGCGTGCTTCGCGCACGAGCCCGCGGAAGAACGAACCCCCCCAGAGTCCGATGCTGAGCAGCGCGCCGAACAGGATGACCGCGTCGACGCTCTCGCGGCCCTGCTTGGCCCAGTACACATCCTCGAGGTTGAGCCAGAGCGCGAATTCGTCCAGCGTGAGTGCCGAGCTGGCGCCGTACGCGATCGAGCTCGCCTGCGAGGCGGCCTTGCTGCGGCCCGGCAGACCGGTTCCCATCTGCACGAGCCAGAGGTACCCGGTGCCGAGCAAGCCCAGGATCCCGAACACGAGGTGGTGCAGGTGGCGGCCGCCCAACGAGACGTTGTGGAAGGGTCCCACGCCCGCGCGAATGGCGTGGGTGATGGTTCGGCAAACCGCGAACGCCGTGAAGAACCCGATCGACGCGAGGAACTGCCGCTCGCGAGGCGGGCTGAGCTGCTGGCGGTAGATCTGGGCGACGCGATGGGGCCGCGGCATGCGAAGCAGGGGCATGGCGGGACATTGTGCGCAAACGCGCACAATCCCGCCGCATGGGTCAAGCTGCGGCGCCTGCGGGGCGCATCACCGTCGTGACCGACGAGCCGCTCGAGGTCGCCGAGCACCCTGGTGCGCTGACGCGCGCAACCGACGCGCTCAGGCGCCGCCGCTGGCTGCCGCCCGCGCTGATCCTCGGCCTCGTCGCGGCCTACCTGCTGACGCGGCGCCGCTGACGCTCTTGCGTGGCTGCATGTCGCGCGGCCGCGGCTCGACCGCCGGCGGGCTGTTCGCGCCCCCGAAGATGTCGAGCATCAGCGCCTCGAAGGCGAGGCGCGGCTGCGCGTACGTGGCCACGGCCTCCGACGCCACGACCAGCCGGTGCAGGATCTCGACGATTCGCGCGGCGGGCAGGTCCTCGGCCCAGCGCTCCAGCGCGGGCCGGTAGGCGCGCCAGAGCGCGAGCTCGGGGGCGCCCGACGCGTAGCAGGCCGCGTCGCGCACGAACGAGGCCCAGGCCGCCAGGGTCACCAGCGCACGCTCGCGACCCTCGGCCCCCGGGCCCGGGGCCACCGCGTCGGCGGCACTGATCGCCGCAGCGGTGCCGCCGCCACCGGCGCCGAGGAACACATCCACGGCGTCGAGCTCGGCGTCGAGCGCTCCCGGCTCGGTGGCAAGGCGCAGTGCGCGCCCCGGACGGCCCGCCGCCAGCGGTGCGGCGGCGGCGGCGCGCTCGGAGTCGACTCCATGCGCAGACACCAGCCACTCGGTGATCGCCGCGGCGGGCACCGGGCTCAAGGCATATGTGGCGCAGCGCGAGGCGACCGTTTGCGGGAGCTTCTCGGGGTGGGCCGCCGCCAGGAACAGGTACGTGTGCGGTGGCGGCTCCTCGATGCTCTTGAGGATGTTGTTGGCCGCCTCGATGCCGAGGCGATCGGCACGGCCGATCACCGCCACGCGCCGCCCGCCGGCGTAGGGGCGCAGCGCCAGGAAGTCCTGGAGCGTGGGCCCGTCATCGCCGCCCGGCTTGACCCGCTTGATGCTGATGTTCTCGACGTCCGAGTCCTCGAGCCAGAAGTCGGGATGTGCCGCCAGGCCGCCGGGCCACGCACCGGCGTCGAGCAGCGCCGCCGCCACTGCCAGCGCCACAGCGGTCTTGCCGACGCTCTCGGGCCCGGTGAGCAGGATCGCGTGACTCAGCGAGCCGTCGCCGGCGGCGGCGATGAGACGCGCGACCAGCGCAGCGTGGCCCAGAACCGGTGCGGCCGCGGGGGTGGGTTGCAGCATCGGTGTCGATTGTGGACGGAGCGCAGCCGGCGTCCACAGTGGCGCCGGGATAATGCGGCTGCGGTGAGCCAGACCGACCGACGACACGGCATAGCCTCTCCACCTCCGCCTCCGGCGCGGCCCCGGATCGGCCGCGGGTCTGTCCGCCGCGACATCGCCCGTGCTGCGATTTTCATCGAGGGAGCCGTCCTGCTCCTGTTCGTCGCCATCCCAGAGGCGGCAACCCGAAACGCCCTGGGTGCGGTGCTCGCCTTCGGCGGCGCGGCCGTGCTGTTTGCCGGGGGCGTGCGGATGGGCCGCGACCCGGCCGTCCCGCCGGTACCGCCACCCGGAGTCGATCCGGCGCACTGGGTGGGGTGGGACTGGACCGATGTCGCCATGCTGCTGCCCGGCCTTGTCACCGCCTCCTCGTTGCTGGCCAGCATCGGCCTGCCGCTCACAGATGGGGTGCTCGGCGGCGCGAGCTCGGGCGTGCGGACGGCCGCCGAGTCGTTCACCCAGCAGGCGTGCTTCTACGGCGGCGCGCTCTTCAACGTCTGGGTGCTCGCCGGCCTGCGCCGCGGCGCGACGTTGCAGCAGCTCGGCTGGCGGCGCTTCTCCTGGTGGTGGATCCCGATCGCGGGCGTCGTCGCCCTGGGCACGCTCTACGTCGCCGACTCCCTGCAGATCGCGGCCCAGCACCTCTTCCCGAACGCGAAGAACACGCAGTGCCAGACGGTGCAGCAGGACTACAGCCACTTCGTCGTGCTGGCGCTCATCGTCGTGTGCGTGATGGCGCCGCTGGCAGAGG
>DASUWI010000110.1:0-29502 GCA_036378495.1 Candidatus Dormiibacterota bacterium | reverse complement strand
TCGCGGCGATGCGGCGTACGGGCGAGGTGCTCGACTCATACGGCGTCGGCTGGGAGATTGGAGTGATGTCCGCCCACCGCGCCCCGGAGCTGGTGCGGCAGTACGCGCTCGCCGCACATGACCGCGGGCTGCGCGTCCTGGTCGCCGGCGCCGGCGCCGCGGCCGCCTTGCCGGGAGTGCTCGCCTCGATGACCACGCTGCCCGTGATCGGCGTGCCGCTCGCGGCGACGCCGCTGGCGGGATTCGACTCGCTGCTCAGCATCGCGCAGATGCCGCCGGGCATCCCGGTGGCCACGGTCGCAGTGGGCGAGATGGGCGCTCGCAACGCGGGCCATCTCGCCGCCGAGATCATCGCGCTCGGCGACGCCGACGTTGCCGCTGCCGTGCTCAAGGAGCGAGCTCGGATGCGCGAGCGGGCTCAGCCGCCCGAAGGGTTCATGGCGGACGCCGCGCCGGCCACGCCGGGACCCTGAAGCGGCCGCGGATAGACTTCCCGGCCATGCCCCGGCTCGAATTGGTGGAAACATCCCTCCGCCATGGCCAGCAGGCGCTGCTGGTGAGCCGGCTGCGTCAACGCCACGCGGTGACGGTCGCCGAACCGCTGGACCACTGCGGGTTCGCCGCGCTCGACGTGTTCGGCGGCTCCACATTCGAAGCCTCGCTGCGGTTCCTGGCTGAGGACCCGTTCGACCGGCTCCGGGGCCTTCGCGCGGCGGCGCCGATCACGCCGCTGGTCGGGCTGCTCGCGGGCCAGGCGCTGGTTGCGCACCGGCATCAGCCCGACGACGTGGTGGACGCCTTCATCGCCGCCGCCGCCGCAGCCGGGATCGACATCTTCCGCTGCTACGACCCGCTCAACGATGTCCGCAACCTGACCCGCTGTGCGTCGGCCATCGCCGCCTCGGGGCGCCAGGCGGAGGGCGTGATCGTGTACAGCGAGGCGCCTCACCATGACGTCGACCACGTCATTCGTGTGGGCCGCGCGCTCATCGACGCCGGCTACGCCAGCATCTGCCTCCACGACCCGCTCGGTGTGCTCGTGGCGACGCGTGCAGCCGAGACCGTGCGGGCGCTCCGTGACGCGACCGGCGTTCCCGTCGCGGTGTCCATGGTGGCCCAGACCGGGCAGGCGACCCTGGCCTCGTACCTGGCGTCCCTTGCGGGCGCGGGTCGCGTCGACGTGGCGCTGTCGCCGCTGGCGGGCGGGTCCTCAATGCCGGCGGCCGAGGCGGTGATCGCCGGCTTCGGCGGTAGCGAAGTCGATCCCGGGCTCGACCTGGCCGCTGTCGCCGAGACCGCCCTCACGCTCGAGCAGGTGATGGTGGGCTACGCCGACGTGGCCGATCCCTTCGCGATGCGCCTCGACACATCCGCGCTGCGCGGTCTGCTGCCGCCCTCGGCGATGGGTCACGCGCTCGCCGAGCTGCGCGCCCGCGACTCCGTCGCCCGGCTGGGCGAGGTCGAGGCCGAGCTCGCCCGGGTGCGCTCCGAGCTCGGCTACCCGCCGCTGATGACGCCGATCGCCGAGATGCTCGCCACCCAGGCGGTCTACAACGTGTGCGACGGCGACCGCTACGCGACGGTGAGCCAAGAGATAAAGGACTACTGCCTCGGGCTCTACGGCGAGCCGCCGTATCCGATCGATCGCGAGGTCCGGCGGCTGGTCAACGGCCGCGAGGAGGCGATCGACTGCCGCCCGGCGGATCTGCTCGAGGCGGCGCTGCCGGCAGCGCGCCGCGGACTCGAGCGCGAGGGCATCGCGGGTCCGAGCGGCGAGGCGCTCGTGATGTACGCGATGTTCCCCGACGAGTTCCTGGCCCTTGCCCGTGGTGAGGCCGTGGCCGAACGTCTGAGCGGCGAGGCGCTACCCGACGCCGAGCCTGCTGCCGGCGCGGCGGCCGAGGCGCCCCCCGAGCCGGAGAGCGCCTCCGCGGCGGAGGCGCCGTCGCTCCCGGTGCGCGAGCTCACGGTCGAGGTGGACGGCCAGGCCTATTCCGTGCGGGTCATCGGTGCGGGGGGCGGAGGTGACGTTCCCGCCGCCTCGGCCGCAGCCCGGGAGGACGCCCCCACCGTGCGCGAGGGAACCGTGGTGGCGCCCATGCAGGGTCTGCTGCTCAAGGTGGCGGTGGCCGTCGGTGACCAGGTGCACCTCGGCGATGTGGTCGCGGTGCTCGAGGCGATGAAGATGCAGAACGACATCACGGCCACACGGTCCGGTCGCGTGGCCCGCGTCCATGTCAAGCAGGGCGACGTGGTCAAGCCGCGCGACCCCCTGGTCGACATCGAGTAACGGTGCTCGGGTACGGGTCGTTGAATCATTGGCCTGACCGGAGTTAGGCTTGACAGCAGTCAGCGGGGGCTGACCTGAAGAAAGAGAGAGGGAGGGCGCCTATCGCACGAACGTACTGCCTGGTCGATACGTTTATTAGCGTGAGGGGGGAAAATGTCCATTCGTACCAAATCGTTCGTACGGCCGCGCCGGAACGTTGTCGCCGCGGTCGCGCTTGCGAGTGTTGCGTCGCTCATGGCCGGAGCCGTCACGGTCGCGGCGCAGACCAGCAGTTCCAGCCCCACGGCGTCGGTGCGCACGCCGGCGGGCTACACAATTGTCACCTCGGAGTCCGTCGCTCAGGGTGGTGCGACGACATTCGGCAGTGTCGCGTGCCCGAAGGTATCGGGCGTCAAGACAAAGCCGCAGAGCGGCGGGGTGCTCATCGCCTCGAGCAACCTCGCGGTCAACATCGCCGACTCGTATCCGTCCGCCGGGTCGAGCTGGGTCGGCGGAGTGAACAACGCCGGCGGCACCGCAGCCCATTTCACCGTGTACGCGGTCTGTGCCACCCCGAAGTCGGGGTACGCCGTGGTTTCACACGCGGTGGCCAATCCAGCAGCAGCCCAGACGGAGGCAACGGTGTTCTGCCCAACGGGGGACAAGGTGCTCGGCGGCGGCGCGTTCGCAGGCAGCACCCCGCTGGATGTCAACCTCAACGAGTCGGAGCCGTTCGCGCGCAGCTCCGCGTATGGCTGGGCTGTGTTTCAGAACAACCCCAGCGCCACCGCCGAGGTGGTGCAGGTCTACGCCGTCTGCTCGAAATACTCGACTGCGGACGGCTACGCGATCGTCGAGGGCCCCTTCTCCACTGCCGCCGCCGGCTCACAGTCGTCCACGACGGTCAAGTGCCCCGTCGTCGCCGGGATCCAGACGTCGGTGCTAGGTGGCGGGGAGGGCAACTTCTCGAGATCGAGGTTGGTCAACGTCGGCAGCACATGGCCGGCGAACACGAACGAGTGGCGCTCGTTGCTCAACAACGGAAGTGCGAACAACACGTCCGTTGCCGGCTTCGCGGTCTGCGCCTACTAACCGACCAGAGTGAGCGCTGCCCGGCGGACCACCATGTCCGCCGGGCGGCACTCCGCTCGGTGCTGCCGGCAGGCTGGCTAGAGTACCGAGGAACGTGTTCGACAAGGTTCTGATCGCCAATCGGGGTGAGATCGCCGCGCGGGTCATCCGCGGCTGTCGCGACCTCGGCATCCGCACCGTTGCGGTGCACAGCGAGGCCGACCGAACCGCCGCCTTCGTGCTCCTCGCCGACGAGGCGGTGGAGATCGGTCCGGCGCCGTCTGCGCAGTCGTACCTGGTGATCGACAACGTCATCGAGGCGGCCCGCCGCACCGGCGCACAGGCGATTCACCCGGGATATGGCTTTCTCAGCGAGAACGCGGCCTTTGCACGCGCCTGCGCCGACACCGGCATCGTGTTCGTCGGCCCGCCGCCGGAGGCGATGGCGGCCATGGGCGAGAAGGTGCCGGCGCGCGAGCGCATGCGCGCCAGCGGCGTGCCGGTGGTACCGGGCAGCGGCGCTGTCGAGACCGTGGAGGACGCGGTGACGGTGGCCGCCGACATCGGCTACCCGCTGCTCATCAAGGCCAGCGCCGGCGGGGGCGGTATCGGCATGAAGATCGCGCGCACCGAGCCCGAGCTTCGCGAGGCGCTCGAAACCGCGCGGAGCACCGCGAAGCGCGCGTTCGGCAACGACACGGTGTTCCTCGAGCGTTACCTCGACGAGCCGCGCCACATCGAGATCCAGGTGCTCGCCGACGCGCACGGCAACGTCGTCCACCTTGGTGAACGCGAGTGCTCCATCCAGCGGCGCCACCAGAAGATCGTGGAGGAGTCGCCGTCGCCGGTCATCGACGAGGCAACTCGGGCGCGCATGGGCGAGGCTGCGGTCACGGCCGCACGCGCGGTCGGCTACGTCAACGCGGGAACCGTCGAGTTCATCTACCGCGACGGCGAGTACTACTTCCTCGAGATGAACACGCGGCTCCAGGTGGAGCATCCCGTGACCGAGCTGGTGTACGGCGTCGACCTCGTCGCAGAGCAGCTGCACGTCGCCGCCGGTGAACCGCTGCGGCTGCGCCAGGAGGATCTGAGTCCGCGCGGCCACGCGGTCGAATGCCGCGTCAACGCGGAGAACCCGGCGAAGGGCTTTCTGCCCTCCCCCGGACAGGTGACCGGATACCACGAACCGTCGGGGCCTGGCGTGCGCGTCGACAGCTCGCTCGCCGGCCCGGCGCTCGTCTCACCGAACTACGACCCGATGATCGCCAAGCTCATCGTGCACGGGCCGGACCGCGAGGCGGCGCTCGATCGCATGCGCCGCGCGCTGCTTGAGTACGTGATCACGGGAATCCACACCAACATCGCGTATCACCTGGCGCTGACATCGCACCCGGAGTTTCGCGCCGGCAGATACAGCACGCACTTCATCGATCAGCATCCCGAGCTCGTCGCGGAGGCTGACGTGTGGGCGGAGCGGCAGGAGCCGCTGAAGCGCCTGGTGCGCGACCCGGCACGCGCCGCCGCCATCGCCGCGGCCATCGTCAGCGCGTAGGCCGTGCGCCCGCGGATCGGCGCAGCTATTGCCGCGAGCGTGCTGCGTCCGCTTGCCGAACAGCTGGTGGCCGAGCTCGACCTGACACGAAGCTCGGTCGCCTGCGACCTGATGTGCGACTCGGGCGTGCTCACCCGGGCGCTGGCACACACCATCGGGCCGTTCGGCAGGGTGATCGCCGTGGACACCGACCTCGACCTCGCCACCGAGGCGGCCGAGGGGCTGCTCGGCTTCACCATCGTCGTGCCGCGCATGGGCGACGGCGCCACCGTTCCCCTGGACGACGACTCCTGCGACGCGGTGGCGTCGCTGACCACCATCGCGTTCGCCGACCAGCGCTTCCTCGTCGCGGACATTCCTCGCGTGCTGCGACGCGATGGTCGCGGGGCGGTGCTCGTGTGGGACGAGAGCGAGCCGCCTGCCTTCGCCTCGCTTCTTCGCGACGCGCTGACCGAAGCCGGGCTGACTTCTGCGTTCCTCGACCGCATGCTCGCGCCGGTAGGGGTTCCGCGTGGCGCGCACGTGCGTGGCATTCGCGATGTGTGCCGCGCCGGCACCGCCTCGCTCCTCTGGGCAGCGATGCTCGACAGCCCCCTGGCGGTCGAGCTTGCCGCAGTCCCCGACGCGACCGTCGCCGTGGTCCGCAGCCGCTACGAGGCGCTGCTGGCACCGTTTGCCGAGGCCGACGGCACGCTGCGCATCCCGCTGCACGCGCGTCTGATCACTCTGGCTGCAGCGGCGCCGCGGCCCGGCTACTGACGGCGCTCGATCGCGCGGCCATACTTCCGCAATGGGGAAGGCGGATCCATACGGCGGGGCTGTCGGCCGCTTCTACAGCTTCTACATCGCACGGCCGCGATGGGCGCGCGCCGTGGGCCGGATGCTCTGGGCGTCCGATCTCACGCCGCTGTATCGCAGCATGGAGCAGCTTCGCCAGGTGGCGGCCGGCAGCACCGTGCTCGACGCCGCATGCGGCGCGGGCCTCGCGCTGCGCTGGCTGCCCGGCGCCGGAGTCCAGTACATCGGCGTCGACATCTCTCCGGCGATGGTCGAGCGGACGCGCAGCGAAGCGAGGCGCCTGCGCCTCCGTGATGCCGAGGTGGTGCTTGGCGACATCGAAGCGCTCCCCTTCCCCGATGCCGGTGCCGACGTCCTGCTGCTCTACAACGCGCTCCACTGCGTGCCCCGCCCCAGATGCGCACTCGCCGAGGCGGTTCGCTGTCTCAAGCCCGGTGGGCTGCTGGTCGGCAGCATGCTCGTTCGCGGCGCGGTGCCCCGCGTCGATCGCCTGCTCGACCGCGACCAGGGCTCACGCATGATGGGGCCAGGTGGCACCGCCCAGGACCTCGAGAAGTGGCTGCAGCACCACCTGATGGACGTGCAGCTCGACCTCAACGGCGCCTTCGTCGTGTTCGAAGGCGTGGTCCCCCGCTGAGGCTTCCGCTGCCTAGCCGCCG
Organism: Candidatus Dormiibacterota bacterium; assembly: GCA_036378495.1. Lineage (GTDB taxonomy): Bacteria > Chloroflexota > Dormibacteria > Aeolococcales > Aeolococcaceae > JAFALX01. Next base: position 23,150 of record DASUWI010000110.1, on the reverse strand, counting down.
ACGACCGGTGCGGTGAACACGGCCGCTGGCGACGCGTCGTTGATGTCGCGGAGCGCCGTGCCGACGATGACCGACAGCGCTCCCGACGGCGCCTGCGTCACCGTGAGCGTGGCGGTGCGCGTGTTCGGGTCGTAGCTCACGGTCGCGGGCACTCGCGCACCCGACGGCTGCTGGACCGTGATCGCTGCGGGCACCGAGTCGGGCGCGAGGTCGCTGTCGAACGCCACGGTGACTGTGAGGCGGCCCTGCTGCTGCGACGAGCTCACGCCGAGCACGTGCGGCCCGGCGGCCAGCGGATGCAGCTGCGAGACGGTGAGCGCGTTGACGACGAAGGACCCCCCGCTCGGCTCGAGGCTGAGGGTCTCATCGGCGACGAGTGTCGTGAGCCGGGTCGGCGTGGGGTCGAGCACGAGCGTGGCGATCGCTTGCACCGTGCCGTCCGGCCGGGTGACGGCGTCGATCAGCGAGCTGCGCGACAGCCCCGGCGGAAGCAGCGACCCGTTGAGCAGGCCGGGGACGCTGAGGACGCCCAAAGCACCGCGGTCACCGCGCACCTGCGCGTCGAGAAACGCGTGGAGCACCTGGGTTGCCGCGGCGGGAACTCCCGCGGCGGGGGCGGCTGATGATCCCGGAATCTGCCCCAGCGCCACCTGTGTTCCCTGCCCGGACGAGGCCAGCAGCGCGATCGCGCTGCCGCTCGGCGAGAAGGCGAGGGACGAACCGGCGGCGCCGGTCGCCAGGGGTGCGCCCGTCGGCACCTGGGCGATCACCAGCTTGCCGGTGCCGTCGGAGGTGGTCTCGGTGTACGCGACCCTGGTGCCGTCACGGTTCAGCGCGACGGTGCCGAGCTCCGCACCCGGGTCGAGGACGGTGACAGGCGAGGAGCTGTCCTCAGCCAGGGGCGCGGTGAGCAGCCGGGGGTGTCCCGAGGCGTTGTCGATCCAGGCGATCGTCGAACCGTCGCCGCTGAAGGCGACCCCGGTCGCACCTCCTGCCCCGCTCAGCGTCCGGACCGAGCCGGTGGCGAGCGTGTACAAGCGGCCGGACGAGCCTCCGCCGGGTGTGAGGTAGGCGCGAGATCCGTCCGGAGACAGCGCCGCGATCGTGCCCGCCGGCTCGGCGACCGGCTCCACCGTTCCCGATCCGTCGACGGTCTTCACCGCCTGCGCAGTCGCGAACTCAATGGATCCCGTGGACCAGGCCACAGCCACGATGGGTGCGGCGGAATGGGTCAGCGTCCTGGTGCCGGTGCCGGCTGCGCTGCTGAGAAGAATGTCGCTGCCGCCCTGCGGTGACTGCACTGCCGACGCAAGCGAGGACCCGTCCGGCGAGAACGCGGCGGCGATCGCCGCCGGTCCGAGCACCAGCGGCGCCCGCGATCCCCGAGTCAGCTCCTCCAATACGGGGCCGCTCGATTGCACGGCGGGAGTCGGCACCACCGGCGCCGCGCTCGGAACGGTGATCCCGGGTGTCGCACCTGGGCTTGCGCTGGGCACGGGCGATGGTGACGGCGTGGGCGAGGGCGCGGGCGTGGGCGTGGGCGTGGGCAAGGGCGTGGCACCGCTTGGAGCCGTCGCGTTGACCACGACGCCGCCGTCAGGCGCGAACAGCAGCAGGCCGCCCGGCTGGGCGCTGCCCAGACTCGTGGTGGTCAGCGAGGCGGGGGCCGGCGTGCCCGGGACCGCGGGCGGCGTGGGCGCCGTACCGAACGTGATCTGCACGGGCGCGGTCGCCCGGGCACCCGAGGAGGCGACCAGGGCAGGCTGGGCGATCGTCACCGTGTAGGGCGTGTTGCCCGCCAGGTGGTGCACCGGCGTGATCACCAGGTCGTTGCCCTGCCACGCCGTGGTCACCTCGGTGGCCGGCTCGATGCGCAGCCCGGATTCGACAGCGCCGTGGTTCATGGCCTGGTTGAAGCTGACCGTGATCGTGTTCGTGGGGCTCACCAGGTGCTGCGCGGCGACCGTCGAGGTGGCGATCACGGTCCGCTGGTGATCCTGTCCCTGCCCGCCGGTGACCAGCGCGATCACGGTCGCCGCGGACAGGGCCACGCCGACGCCGATGCCGCCCCAGGCGAGGTGGGTTGCCCGCAGCCGCATCCAGAAGGGCGCGCGCGGCGCCCGGCGCGGCGCAAGTCCCCGCCGCGGACGCGTCGGGCGGGACTCGGCTGCCGCCATCAGCTGGCCACGCAGGCGGCGCTGGAAGTGAACGTCGATGACCGGCTCGGGGCGCGAGGCCCGCAGCAGCCGCGCCGTCTCCTCGAGGCTCGGATCCTCGCTGAAGAGATCGGCGAGCTCGGGGTCGGCCCAGCCTGCGTTGGGCGCCATCAGGCGCGCTCCTCGACCGCCGGCGCGACGCCGAGCCGCTGCCGGACGCCGATCATGCCGCGGTGGATCAGCAGCTTTACCGCGCCCTCGCTCTTGCCCATGATGCCGCCGATCTGGGCGAGCTTCATGTCCTCACCGAGCTTCAGGGTCATGGCGACCCGCTGCTGCGGCGGCAGGGCGTCGATGGCCGCCCACACTCGAGCCGCCTCGGTGGAGTCGACCACGCGGTCCGCCAGGGGGCGCTGCGCGTCGGCCACGGCGATGGCCGCATCGAGGCTCTGCGCGGGCCGCCGGGCCCTGTAGTGGTCATTGATCGCATTGACGGAGATCTGATAGAGCCAGGCGCTGAAGGGATGGCCAGAAGGCTTGTAGCGGCCAATGGCGCGAAGCGCTTTGAAGAAGACCTCTGAGGTGACGTCCTCAGCCGCGTCCTGATCGCGCAGGCGGCTGTAGACGAACCTGTAGATCTGGGCGAAGTAATGGTCGTACAGTTCTCCGAAGGCTTCGGCATCGTTTTTTGCTCGCTCGACCAGGCGGTCTTCCTGGTCCCGAGGCAGGCTCATCGCTGCCCCGCTTCCAATTCGGGGAACGTGAGGCGCGATCGGGCAGTTACGCCACCGGAGGCCGGTCTCATACCAGCGCCGGCCCGGCTACGATGGCGGCGCCGCGGAGCGCGACGGCTTGGGCGGGAGTGTCGGTGATCACTGCGGCGACCAACGGATCGCTGAGGAAGTGGTGCAGCCGGGGGACCCCGTTCACCGTCCACACCGCCACGGGCAAGCCCGCGTCGGCCGCGGCCCTGAGCACCGGCGGGGACCGCCGCCGCCGGCCGCGATGGTGGGGGCGCAGGCCCGCGAGCAGCTGGTGCATGGCCAGGAAGTCAGCCCCGCAGGCTCGCGCGGGATCGACGACGGCGCGCTCGACCGCCGAGCGGCCGGCCCGAAGCCTGCCCAAGCCGACCACGAGGCCACATCGCACGCCGGGCCGAATCGCCTTCACTGTTTGGATCACCGCAGCATGAAACGATGTGACGACTGCGCGCTCGATGCCGAGGCGGCCGTCAACCAGGTCGAGCACCTGGGCCTCGTAGCCGGCCTCCTTGAGCTCGATGTCGACGCCCACCCGCCCGGCGCACACGGTCAGCACCTCCTCCAGACGTGGCGGGCGGTAGCGGCTGCGGCGCACCAGCTCGCTGTATGTGAGCCGGTCCAGCGGCACTCCGCGGCGGCGTGCGCTGTGGTGGGCGACCAGCAGGCCGTCCGCGGTGCGGCGCACGTCGAGCTCGACGGCATCCGCACCCGTGCTGATCGCGACCACGAAGGCGGCCAGCGAATTGTCGGGCGCGTCGGCCGACGCACCGCGATGCGCGATCACCAGGGGTCGCGGGCCGGAGCCGTCGAGCAGTGCCGCCGTCACGTCCGTCGCTGGTGCCTCCACGGTGCCCGATAGAATGGCTGCAGGTGATCCCACGCTACGCTCCCCCAGAGATCGCGGCGATCTTCACCGACGAGGCGCGGATGCGGCGCTGGCTGGATGTGGAACTTCTTGCCAGCGAAGCGTGGGCGGAGTTGGGACGCGTTCCCGAGGAAGCTCTTGCGGCGCTGCGCACGGCGCGCATCGACCCGCGCCGGGTCGCTGAGCTGGAGGCCGAGCAGGGCCACGACCTTGCCGCGTTCGTCGCCGCGGTGCAGGAGACAGTTGGCGAGGCCGGCAGATACCTGCACCTCGGCCTCACCTCCTCGGACGTGGTCGACACCGCGCTCGCCACGCAGCTGCGTGACGCGGCCGAGGTGATCACCGCGGATTGCCGCGCGCTGGAGGAAGCGCTGCAGGTGCAGGCGGAACGCCATCGGCTCACTGTGATGATGGGGCGCACGCATGGAGTGCATGCGGAGCCGCTGACGCTCGGGGTCAAGCTGGCCAATCATCTCGATGAGGTGCGCCGTGCCCGCGTCCGGCTCGGCGGCGCCATCGCCGAGATCGCCGTGGGCAAGCTCAGCGGCGCGGTGGGCACGCACGCGTCGGTCCCGGCGCACGTCGAGGAGCACGTCTGCCGCGGCCTCGGGCTGGAGCCGGCTCCGGTCTCGACGCAGGTGGTCGCTCGTGATCGCCATGCCGCGTTCCTGAGCGCGCTGGCGCTGCTGGGCGCCACGCTGGAGCGTCTGGCGACGATGGTCCGTCTGCTCCAGGTGACCGAGGTCGACGAGCTCGAGGAGCCGTTCAGCGAGAAGCAGAAGGGCTCCTCGGCGATGCCGCACAAGCGCAACCCCGTGTTGTGCGAGCGCATCTGCGGGCTTGCGCGAGTGCTGCGCGGCTATGCCGGCACCGCGATGGAGGACGTGGCGCTGTGGCACGAGCGCGACATCTCGCACTCCTCTGCGGAGCGCGTGATCCTCCCGGATGCGTGCGCGCTGTCCGCCTACATCCTCCGGCTTGCCGCGCGCGTCGTGCGCGGCCTCCGGGTGCACCCGGACCACATGGTGCGCAATCTCGAGACACACGGCGGCGTGGTGTTCTCGCAGCGCGTGCTCACGGCACTGATCGTCGACGCGGGCTGGTCACGCGAGCGCGCCTATCGCACGGTGCAGGCGCTGGCGCGGCGTGCGCGCGACGGTGAAGGCGGATTCCACGACCTCGTTGCCGCCGATCCCGACGTGTCGCTGGCGCTGGGTCCCGCCGAGCTGGTGGAGTGCTTCGACGTCAACGCCTACCTCGAGGGCCTCGATGTCACATACCGCCGCCTTGGCCTGCGCACGACGGGCGGCGCGGGGACGCCCGCCGCGGGGCCGAGCGCACTCGCCGCGGACGCGGGAATCGGTGGCGGTGGGATGGCGCAGGTGCGAGACGAGACCTCGGTGCCGACGCAACGTTGATGCAGATCGTGGATGCAGCCGGATTCGCCGGCGGGAGGACTTGGCAATGCCGACTCTGACGAGCGCGCAGGCGGAAGGCTTGGAGGTGTTTCGCCGGGGCAAGGTCCGCGACACGTTCTCGCTGCGCGACGGCACGCTGCTGATGGTCGCCACCGATCGCATCAGCGCGTTCGACGTCGTGCTGCCCACGCCGATCCCCGACAAGGGCCGTGTGCTCACGCAGATGTCGCGCTGGTGGTTCGCGCAGACCGAGCAGATCGTCGCCAATCACCTGCTGGCCGATGCAGACCTGCCGGACGGCGTTCCTGCGGAGTGGGCCGAGCGCACCATGCACGTGCAGCGCGCGCAGCGCATCGACGTCGAGTGCGTGGTGCGCGGCTTCATCAGCGGCTCCGGCTGGAAGGAGTACCGCGAGTCCGGGACGCTCGCCGGCGAAACACTGCCTGCCGGGCTGCGTGAGTCGTCGCGGCTGGCGGCTCCGCGGTTCACCCCGGCGATGAAGAAGGACGACGGACACGACGTCAACATCTCGCGGGCGGACCTGGCGTCGCTCGTGGGGCGTGAGCTGGCGGACCAGCTGGAGTCGGTGTCGCTCCGGCTCTTCGATCGCGCCACCGTGCAGTGCGAGAGCGCCGGCATCTATCTGGCTGACACCAAGTTCGAGTTCGGCTTCGTCGACGGCAGGCTGACGCTCATCGACGAGGTGTTCACGCCCGACTCGTCGCGCTTCTGGGAGATCTCGGAGTGGCGCGAGGGGCAGGCGGTCACCTCCTTCGACAAGCAGTTCGTGCGCGACTTCCTGGAAACGCTTAACTGGGACAAGACGCCGCCCGGTCCGGAGCTGCCCGACGACGTGGTGCAGGGAACCGCGGAACGCTACCGCGAAGCGGCGCAGCGCATATGCGGGATCACGTTGTCGTGATCTTCACCGCCGAGGTGGTCGTGCAGCTGAAGCCCGTGGTCAACGACCCACAGGGCCTTGTGGTGCGCGACGGCCTGCGGCGTCTGGGTTATGACGGCGTGCACGGCGTTCGCGTGGGGAAGCACATCGAGATCGAGCTCGACGCCGCGTCGGAGAGCGCCTGCCGCGAGGTGGTGGCCGCGATGTGCGACAAGCTGCTGCGCAACCCGGTGATCGAGGAGTACCGCATCACGGCAGTGCGCGCCACCGCAGAGGCGACGGCGTGACGCCGCGGCGCGCGGGCAGGTGGTCAGTGGGCGGAGGAGGGCACACCGCTGGGCGAGACCACGGTGTCGGGCCGCGCTGCGGCCCGCACCTTGCCCTCGGCTCGCCTCCTGCACCGGCCACATGTGGCTCGCCTCCGGGAAGGTCTCGCTTCGGGTGTGCCCTCCTCCTCCCCCCATCAATTGCCTCGCGCAAGCGGCCAGCACCATCGCCTCTGGGCGCTTATGCCGGACGCTCATCGGCAAGCACGGCTGATGCACGCGTGCATCACGCGGGGAGGCGGCACGCGTCGCCAAGCGAATACGGAGCGGCGAGACCGAGAGCAAAAATGGCGCAGCAGCGCGAGGTCGAGCCGCGTAGTCCTGAGCAAGGCGGCGTGTGCCGCCTTCCCGCGCAAACAACGCAGCGATCAGTGGTGCCCACCGGATGAGGTTCGGCATCGCCGTTTTCCCTGGAACGTGGTCGGATCGCGATTGCAAGCACGCGGTCGAGATTGCCGGACATGAAGCGGTGATGCTCTGGCACAAGGATGCTGACCTGCAGGGAGCGGACTGCGTGCTGCTCCCCGGTGGCTTCTCGTACGGCGACTACCTTCGCGCCGGGGCTGTGGCTCGCTTCTCTCCGCTGATGGAGTCGGTGGCCGAGTTCGCTCGCGACGGCGGGCTCGTGTGGGGGATCTGCAACGGCTTTCAGATCCTGTGCGAAGCCCATCTGCTGCCCGGCGCGCTGACCCGCAACGCATCGCTCGAGTTTCGCTGCCAGCCCACCTGGCTGCGGGTCGAGACGGAGAACTGCGCGTACACCGCGGGACTGCGGCGCGGCGATGTGCTCCGCATCCCCGTGTCGCATGGTGAAGGTCGCTACGTCGCGGACGACGGCGCGCTCGACCAGCTCGACCGTGACGACCGGGTTGTCTTCCGTTACGCGCGTCCCGACGGCGGTCCGGTCGGCGACGCCTCGCCCAACGGCTCGATGCGCGACATCGCCGGCATCGTCGACGAGCACCGGACGGTGCTCGGGATGATGCCGCACCCCGAGCGCGCGTGTGAGCCGCTGCTCGGCTCCAGCGACGGGCTGCGCCTGTTCACGGCGGTGTCTTCGCTGCTGGCGCGCACCGGCGCATTCGCCGGCAGCGAGGGTGCGTGATCCGGTGGTGACGCAGGCCGCGGGGCTGCTCGCTGCGCGACTGGCGGAGGTGGCGCTGACGGGGTCGGAGTACGAGACGCTGGCGAAGCGCCTCGGACGCGAGCCGAACCGGCTCGAGCTCGGCATCGTCGGTGCGCTCTGGAGCGAGCACTGCAGCTACAAGACGAGCCGGTCGCTGCTGCGCACGCTGCCCACGACAGGGGAGGGAGTGCTCCAGGGGCCGGGTGAGAACGCGGGTGCGGTCGACATCGGTGGCGGGCTCGCGTGCGTGTTCAAGATCGAGTCGCACAACCATCCCAGCGCGATCGAGCCGTATCAGGGCGCGGCAACCGGAGTCGGCGGCATCCTGCGCGACATCTTCACCATGGGCGCGCGGCCGCTCGCGCTCCTCGACTCGCTGCGCTTCGGGCTGATCGGCGAGCCGCATCAGCGCCACCTGCTCGACGGTGTCGTGGCCGGCGTCGGCGGCTACGGCAACTGCATCGGGGTGCCCACGGTCGGCGGCGAGCTCTACTTCGACGAGCCCTACGCCGGCAACTGCCTGGTCAACGTGATGTGCGCCGGGGTCGTGGAGCACGGCAAGCTGATGCGCGCCGCGGCATCGGGACCGGGAAACGCCTTGCTGCTCGTCGGTGCCGACACGGGGCGCGATGGCATCCACGGCGCCAGCTTCGCGTCCGTGCGCCTCGATGCATCGAGCGAGGAGCGGCGCCCCGCCGTCCAGGTGGGCAACCCGTTTCTCGAGAAGTGCCTGATGGAGGCTTGCCTGGAGCTGGCCGGCGATCCGCGCGTGATCGCGATGCAGGACCTCGGCGCCGCCGGTCTGTGCGGCAGCGCCTCCGAGCTGGCCAACCGCGGCGGCGTCGGCGTGGAGATCGACGTGGCCCGGGTCTCGCGCCGGGAGCAGGGCATGACGCCGTACGAGGTGATGCTCAGCGAATCGCAGGAGCGCATGCTGCTCGTGGTGGCGCCGGAGGACGTCGCCGCGATCCAGCAGACCTTCGACCGCTGGGATCTGCACTCCGACGTCGTCGGCACGGTGATCAGCTCGCCACTGCTCGTGGTGCGCGACGGGGCCGCCATCGTCGCCAAGCTGCCGCTCGACGTGGCCGTCGACGGCGCTCCGGAGCGCCGCCCGGATCCACGCCGCCCGGCGCTCGAGGCAAGCCTCGCGGTCGACCCAGCTGCGGCCTTCCCGCGGATCGCGGCCGCAGACCTGCTCCTTCAGTTGCTTCAGAGCCCCAACATCGGCAGCCGCACACCGGTGTTCCGCCGCTACGACCATCAGGTTGGCGACGGCACGGTGGTGGGACCGGGCGGCGACGCCGCCGTGGTGCGCGTGCCTGGTACCACAATTGGTCTGGCGCTGACCACCGACGGCAGCAGCCGCTACGCGGCCCTCGATCCCGCCCGCGGTGCTGCGATCGCGGTCTGTGAGGCGGCGCGCAACGTCGTCGCCACCGGAGCCCGGCCAGTTGCTGTCACAAATTGCCTCAACTTCGGGGATCCCGAGAAGCCCGAGGTGTACTGGCAGCTCGCGGAGGCCGTCCGTGGTCTTGGCGAGACGTGTGCGGCGCTCGGCCTGCCCATCGTGAGTGGCAACGTGAGCTTGTACAACGAGGCCGACGGCAGCGCCATCGATCCCACCGTCGTGGTGGGCGTCGTCGGCAGGATCGACGCGATCGATATCCGCTGCACGACCGCCTTCAGGGATGAGGACGACCTGATCGCCATGGTCGGGCCGATGCGTGCGGAGCTGGGCGGCAGCGAGCTGCAGCGCATCGTGGCGGGCGTCAACGCCGGTGCGCGACCGCAGCTCGACATCGAGCTCGAGCGGCGCGTGCAGCGATGCATCCGTGAGGCGATCGAGCGCGGACTGCTGCGCTCCGCGCACGACCTCGCGGAGGGCGGACTCCTGGTCGCGCTGAGCGAGTCGTGCCTCGCCGGCGACGTGGGCGCACACGTGGGCATCGAGCAGATCGAGGGGCGGCCGCTGATCGGTGGCGAGGCGGCCGGTATACTGTTCGGTGAGAGCCAGTCGAGGTTTCTCGTCAGCTTTGCTCGGGAGGCTCTGGTCCAGCTCCATGAGCTGTCGGCACAGTGGGATGTTCCGTTTCACGGCCTTGGCGCCGTCGGTGGCGCGTCGATCGTTGTGACAGGTGTGCTCGACGTCCCGCTTCGCGAGGCTCGAGCTGCGTACGAGGGGGCGCTGATCCATGCCTGAGCGTGAAGACCTGCTGGACGACCACATGCACGAGGAGTGCGGTGTCTTCGGTGTCTTCCACCCCGGTGAGGACGTCGCCAACCTGACGTACTTCGGGCTGTACGCGCTGCAGCACCGCGGTCAGGAATCCGCGGGCATCGCGGTGAGCGACGGCAGCCGGATCCAGATACGCAAGGAGATGGGATTGGTGTCGCAGGTCTTCGACCAGTGCGACATAGAGGCGCTCGCGGGCCACATCGCCATCGGACATACGCGCTACAGCACGACGGGCAGCCCCCGCCTGCCCAACGCGCAGCCGTTGAGCTTCGAGCATCCCACGCTGGGGCCGATCCTGCTGGCGCACAACGGCAACCTGGTCAATGTGCACAAGCTGCGCAGCGAGCTGATCGACGGCGGCGCCGTCTTCCAGACCACGAGTGACACCGAGGTGCTCGGGACGCTGCTGACGCAAACGCCGGGCAGCACGCTCGAGGAGGTGCTGAGCAGCGCGCTGCCGCGGCTCGAGGGCGCGTACTGCCTGCTCTTCCTCACGCGCACCACTCTGGCGGCGGCGCGCGACCCGCTCGGCATCCGCCCGCTGTGCCTCGGGCGCTTCGGTGAGGTCGACGCCCCCGGCGGCACCGGCTACGTCATCGCCAGCGAGACATGCGCGCTCGATGTCATCGGCGCCACCTTCATCTGCGAGGTTGAGCCGGGCGAGATCGTCTCGGTCGACGAAGGCGGGATGCGCAGCACCAAGATCCCGCATACGACGACGCAGCGCGCGATGTGCTCGTTCGAGTTCATCTACTTCGCGCGGCCCGACAGCGTGATGATGGGTGAGTCGCTGTACGAGGCGCGGCGCCACATGGGCCGCGAGCTGGCACGCGAGGCGCCGGTGGACGGCGACCTGGTGATCACGCTTCCCGACAGCGGCACCCCGGCCGCGGTCGGGTACGCGGACGAGGCAGGTCTGCCGTTCGCCGAGGGCATGATCAAGTCGCGCTACATCACGCGCACGTTCATCCAGCCCACGCAGCGTCTGCGCGAGGCGGGCATCAAGCTCAAGTTCAACCCGATGCGGCACGTGCTCGCGGGCAAGCGCGTGGTGCTGGTCGACGATTCGATCGTACGCGGCACCACGTCACGCCGCATCATCGACGAGCTGCGCCGTGCCGGGGCTCGCGAGGTGCACATGCGCATCGCGTCGCCGCCGATCGCGTGGCCCTGCTTCATGGGGATCGACATCGCGTCGCGCCGTGAGCTGATCGCCGCCGACAGCTCCGAGGAGGAGATCGGTGTGAGGCTCGGAGCCGACTCGCTGCGCTACCTCAGCCTCGCTGGGCTGCGGCGCGCGATGGGCCGGCCCGACGGTGAGGGCTTCTGCTTCGCCTGCTTCACCGGCCGCTACCCGGTCAGCGTCCCCGAGCATCTCGAGGCTGACAAGCTGGCGCTGGAGATTCCTGTCGGCGCCGGTTGACCGCTGAGTCGGAGGACTCGGTGACGGCGGCCGCAACGGTGGTCGCGGACGCGCGCGTGCGGGTACGTCTGATGGTCGCGACCGAGGAGGAGTACGCGCGCATGGCCGGCTGGCTCAACCAGCCGCACGTGCGTGAGTGGTGGGACCCGGATGGGCCCGAGACCACGGTCGAGCACGTGCGGAAGACCTACGGACCCGCCAGGTCGGAGGCGACGTCGGGGACAGCCTGCATCATTGAGGACGGCGGCCGGCCCGTGGGTTATCTGCAGATCTATCCCTGGTCGGCGGAGACGGAATACATGCGCAACGTTGGCATCAGCGTCGAGCCCGAGGCGTGGGCCTTCGACGTCTTCATCGGCGAGCCGAACGCACTGGGCACGGGTGTTGCGACGCGGGCACTCGACCTCGTATGCCGCCACCTCGTCGACGAGCGCCACGCCTCGGCGGTCGTGATCGTGACCGAGGTCGGCAACGGTCGCGCGCACCACGTCTACGAGAAGCTCGGGTTTCGCAAGGTGCAAGAGTTTCTCGACGAGGACACGCGCGGCGGCGATCGTGTGCGGTCCTACGTGATGCGCAGGGAGGCAGCTGTCTAAGGGACCAGCCGGCGCCGCGCCCAACGGATCGCCGCAAGCCCGAGGCCGAGCAGGGGCAGCGACGCCAGCTCAGCAATCGGAGCGCCGTCGCCGGTGTTCGGCGTGGACGGGCCGGTGCCCGCGCTGAGAACTCCCGAGCTCGGCGTCGGTGCCGGGGCGTTCACGGGACACCCGGTGGCGATGCACCCCGGGTCAGGGCTCGTGACGACGGGCGTGGGCTTTGGGGTCGCTGCCGGGGGCGTCGTCGCCGCCACCGTGACGAGCATGGCCGGGACCGCCAGGGCTGCGATGCCGAGTTTCTGCCAGTGCATAGGTGCCTCTCTCCTCCAGCCCGCCATGGCCACCCCGCGTGAGCGTAGCGCGCCGTCGGGCCCTGCGCCAGGGGCATCTGTACAGGGGAGCACCCGGCCGCCCGATAGACTCGGAGTGCATGGGTGACCTGCGGTACGCCGACGCGGGCGTCGACATCGATGAAGGCAACCGCGCCGTCTCGCTGATCCGGCGCACCGTTGCCGCCACGCACGACTCACGCGTGCTCGGCGGCATCGGCGCGTTCAGCGGCCTGTTCGCGCTCGGCGCCCAGCGGTGGCGCGATCCTGTCCTGGCGTCGAGCACGGACTCGGTCGGTACGAAGGTGAAGGTCGCCATCGCCACCGGGCGGCACCGCGGGATCGGCGTCGATCTCGTCAACCACTGTGTCAACGACATACTCTGCTCGGGCGCCGAACCGCTCTTCTTCCTCGACTACTACGCCACGGGCAAGCTGGTCCCGGAACACCTGGCCGAGCTGGTCGACGGGCTGGCGGAGGCATGTCGTGACGCGGGCTGCGCGCTGATCGGCGGCGAGACGGCTGAGATGCCGGGGATGTACGCCCTCGGCGACTACGACATCGCCGGGTTCATCGTGGGCGCCGTCGAGCGCGACGCGGTCATCGACGGGAGCCGCATCGAGGCCGGCGACGCGCTGCTCGGGCTTCCCAGCAGCGGGCTGCACACCAACGGGTACTCGCTGGTGCGGCACATCGTCGCGGCGCACGAGCTGCGGTGGGAGGATGCCCTGCCCGGCACGGACGCGCCCCTGGCCGACCTCCTGCTGGAGCCCCACCGTTCGTACCTCCACGCCGTGCGCGAGCTCCGGGATCGGTGCGACGTCCGCGCGTTGGCGCACATCACCGGCGGCGGGCTGGGTGACAACGTGGCGCGTGTGCTGCCCGACGGGCTCGTGGCGCAGATCGAGCGCGCCGCGTGGCAGCCGCCGCGCCTCTTCAGCGCCCTGCAGGAGGCCGGCGGCGTCCATCCCGAGGAGATGTGGCGCACCTTCAACATGGGCATCGGCATGGTGGTGGTCGTGCCCGCCGCCGAGGCGGGCGCGGTGGGAGAGGCGGCCGGGCTTCCCGTGCTGCGCATCGGCACCGTGGTCAGCGACGGCACAGGCGACCGCGTGATGATCCGGTGATCGCCGGCCGCGTCGCCTGCGGCGCGCTGGTCTCCGGTGCCGGCACCAACCTGGAAGCGCTGCTGCGTGCCGCCGCGCGCCCGGACTACCCGGCGAGGGTCGCCGTCGTCATCAGCAACCGTCCCAGTGCCGCGGCGCTGGAGATCGCGCGGCGCGCGGGGATACCGGCGTTCGCCATGCCCCAGAGCGCCTTCAACGGCGATGCGGGCGCGCGCGACCGCGCGATGCTCATGCTGCTGCGCGAGCACGGCGTCGCCGTGGTGGTGTGCGCGGGGTATGACCGCATCCTCAGTGACGAGCTCCTCGACGCCTTCCCCGACGCGATCCTCAACGTGCATCCGTCGCTGCTGCCGGCGTTCGCGGGTGGCATGAGCGCCGTGGAGGATGCGCTGGCCTACGGCGTCAGGGTGACGGGCTGCACCGTGCAGCTGCTCGAGCGCGGCGAGCCCGACGGAGGTCCGATCGTGCTCCAGGCGCCTGTTGCGATCGAACCGGATGATGACGCCGACACCCTGCGGCAGCGCATCCACGAACAGGAATGGCGGCTCCTGCCACACGCGCTCGAGCTGCTCGCCGCCGGCCGCGTCAGGCGTGCCGGCCGCCGCGTGCGCATCCTCGACGCGGCCACTGCGGTGGCACGCTGATGAGGGCGCTGCTGGCGCCGTACGACAAGGCCGGCATCGTCGACTTCGCATGTGCGCTGCGGGAGCTGGGGTGGGAGCTGGTGGCCACCGACGGCACGGTGCGCGCCCTGCGGGGCGCCGGGATCGAGGTGATGTCGGTGTCGGACGTGACCGGCTTTCCGGAGATGCTGGATGGACGCGTCAAGACGCTGCACCCGGCGATCCACGCCGGCATCCTGGCGCGCCGCGACCGGGAGTCGCACGCGGAGCAGCTGCGCGGCCACGGCTTCGTGCCCATCGACTTGGTGGTGGTGTCGCTCTATCCGTTCGCCGAGACGGTCGCCCGCGGTGCCTCCGACGCGGAGGTGATCGAGAACATTGACATCGGCGGCCCGACCATGATCCGCGCGGCGGCGAAGAACGCTGACGCCGTGGTGGTCGTGGTGACGCGCGAGCAGTACGTCCCCGTGCTCGACGAGCTGCGCGCACGTGGCTCGGTTTCGCCCGCCAGCCGGCAGCGCCTGGCCGCAGAGGCGTTCGCCCTCGTCGCGGCGTACGACACGGCGGTCGCGGCGTACCTGCGTGACCGCATTCCCGATGAGTCGCTCCCCGGCACGCTGACCACCGGCGGCCGTCGCCTGCACGTGCTGCGGTACGGTGAGAACCCGCACCAGCGCGGGGCGCTGTACGCCGTCGAGGGCCCCGCCGGAGGGGTGGCGCATGCGCGCCGGCTGCAGGGCAGCGAGCTCTCGTTCACCAACTGGCTGGACGTCGACGCGGCACGGCGGCTGGTCAGCGACTTCGACGAGCCCGCGGCGGCGATCATCAAGCACACCAATCCGTGCGGGTTCGCCGTCGGCGACACGCTGGCCGGGGCCTACTCGCTGGCATTCGACTGCGACCCGCGCTCGGCGTTCGGCGGCATCGTCGGCCTCAACCGCCCGCTCGACGGCACGACCGCCACGGCGCTGGCGCGCACGTTCCTCGAGGCTGTGGTCTGTCCCGCCATCGACGAGGAGGCTGCCCAGACCCTCGCGCGCAAGGAGCGTCTGCGCGTGCTCGTCGTCGACCGTCCTTCATGCGCGGCTCAGGACGACGTGCGCAGCATCGACGGCGGCCTGCTGGTGCAGACCGTCGATCGCGTCAACATCGACCGCTCGTCGATGACGGTGGCGACACGCCGCAGTCCCACCGAGTCGGAGTGGCGCGACATGCTGGTCGCGTGGCGCGTGTGCCGCCATGTCAAGTCGAACGCCATCGTGATTGCGCGCGAGGGAATGGCGATCGGCATCGGCGCCGGGCAGATGTCGCGCGTGGAGGCGGCGGAGCTCGCCGTGCGGCGCGCCGGCGAGCGTGCGCGCGGCGCGGTGGCGGCCTCGGACGCCTTCTTCCCGATGCCGGACGGGCTCGAAACCCTGGCCGCAGCGGGCGTCACCGCCGTGATCCACCCCGGTGGGAGCAAGAAGGATCCCGAGGTCGTGGCCGCCGGCGACGCGCAGGACATCGCGATCGTTCACACGGGCGAACGTCACTTCCGCCATTGAGCTCATGGCTGACATCGCGCTCATCAGCGGTATCACGGGACAGGACGGCACCTACCTCGCGCAGCTGCTGCACGCACGTGGTTACCAGGTGTTCGGTCTTGTGCGGGGCCAGAACAATCCGAGGCTGGCCACTGTGCAGGGTCTCTGTCCCGCCGTCGAGTTCGTCGAGGGCGACCTGCTCGACCAGTCGTCGTTGATAGCGGCCCTCGAGATGTGCCAGCCGACCGAGGTGTACAACCTCGGCGCCATCAGCTTCGTCGGCCTCTCCTTCAAGCAGGCGGTGCTCACCGGGGAGATCACCGGTCTCGGCGTCACCCGCATGCTGGAGGCCATCCGCGTGGTGAACGATCGCATCCGCTTCTACCAGGCGTCGAGCAGCGAGATGTTCGGCAAGGTGCGCGAGACACCGCAGACCGAGCTCACGCCCTTCCACCCACGTTCTCCATATGGCGTGGCCAAGACGTATGGCCATCACTTCACCGTGAACTATCGGGAGAGCTACGGGATGTTCGCCTGCAGCGGCATCCTGTTCAACCACGAGTCACCGCGTCGAGGCGTGGAGCTCGTCACCCGCAAGATCACCACCGCAGCCGCCCGCATCAAGCTCGGGCTGCAGCGCACGCTGCAGCTCGGCAACCTCGATGCCCAGCGCGATTGGGGATTCGCCGGCGACTACGTCGAAGCGATGCACGCGATGCTGCAGCAGCCGGAGCCCGACGACTACGTCGTCGCCACCGGTGAGGCGCACAGCGTCCGCGAGTTCCTCGACCTCGCGTTCTCGCATCTCGGCCTCGATTGGCGTGAGTACGTGACGACGGACGCGCGGTTCATCCGGCCCGCCGAGGTGGATCATCTGATCGGCGATGCATCAAAGGCACGCGAGCGGCTGGGCTGGCGGCCGACGATGACGCTGCGCGAGCTCGCCGAGGCGATGGTGGACTCGGACCTGGAGCTGCAGCGCTCCGCCCTCAGCGCGCGCGGTGCGCGCTGAGAGCGGATGAGGAAGGGTCAGACGGTGTTGCGGCTCCGGCGGCTGCGCGTCAGGTAGACACCGCCCGAGGCCACCGCCATCGCTGCGAGCGACAGGCCTGCGATCAACCAGGGATTCGGCCCCGGGGGATTCGGACTCGTGAACGGCAGTGTGGTGCCGTTCTGGTTCTGGCCGGCGGCCACGATCTGCACTGCGGCCTGCACAGAGACGTTGCCACTCTGCGCGATGACGATCTCGGATCCCGTCCCGGAGTTCGCCGCGCAGCTGAGCGTGCCGCTCACCGTTCCGCTATTGGCGGTGGTCGCCGTGGTGGGACTGACGCTGCATCCGCTCACGGCGTCGAGACCGAGGCTGGCCAGCAGGCCGTTTATCGCGTTGCCGCCTGAGTCGAAGAACTGAAACGTGAAGGTGCAGCTGGCGCCCTGCGCGACCGTCGCACAGCCGGAGGTCACCTTGCCGCTGGCAGCCGGCGCCGGATACGCCATTGCAATGGTCTGCGACGCAAAGAGCGCCGCTGCAACGCCCAGGGGGGCGCTCCAGGTGATGAGCCGCCGCGCGCGCATGTGTAACACCTCGATGGATGGCGAAGTCGTCGCGCACGCTAGCATCGGCGTGCGAGCTGCTCCTAGAGCGAAGTTGTGACGGTTTGGCTTCAGCCGGCGCCACCCGGCAGCGAGTATGTGGACTCGTAGCCGCTGCCGTTGGATGGGGCGCTTGCGACCGGTGCCGTATCGGCAGCCGGTGTGTCGCCACGACGGCCGTTGCTCGCGGCAGGTGCTTCAGCGTAGTAATAGTAGTAGTCCGGCTTACGCGGCTCGCGTGCGCGGTTGAGCACCACGCCAACGACTGTCGCCCCCACGCTGCGCAGCGCCTCGATGGTTGCCGCGGCCTGCGTCGCATTGGTGCGACCTGCGTCGACCACCACAACTGTTGCCGAGGCCTCCGCGGCGATGCTCAGCGCGTCGGGCACCGCGTCGATCGGCGGCGTGTCGATCACCACCAGGTCGTACACGTTTTCGAGCGCGTGCAGGAGCAGCCCGGCTCGCTTCGAGGACAGCAGCTCCGACGGGTTCGGCGGGATCGTGCCGCTCGTGATGAGCGTGAGGTTTGGCTGCGACGTCGGGTACGCGCCGCGCAGTGAGAGCCTCTCACCTGGCTCCACAGTCATGATCAGCTCGCTCATGCCCCCCTGCAGCGGCCGGGAGAACACGCGATGCAGGTCGGGGCGGCGCATGTCGGCGTCGACGAGCACGATGCGCTGATCGGCGCTGGCCAGCGCGACAGCGAGGTTGGAGGCCGTCTCCGTCTTGCCCTCACCCGACCGGGCTGACGTGATCACCACGCTGCGCAGCGTCGCGTCGGGGCTGGCAAACAGCAGGCTGGTGCGCAGCCGGCGGTACGCCTCGCCGGCACCCATCGCGTCGCGCTCGCTGCGTGGCTTCCCGGTTGCGCCGCCGGGATGGCGCGGCACGATGCCCAGGCAGGGCACGCCCAGCCGCTGACGCACGTCCTCGGCGGTCTTCAGTCCCTGGTCGAGGAACTCGAGCACCGCGGCCAGTGTGACGCCGGCGAGGAGCCCGGCGAGCGCGCCCACGCCGGTGTTGAACATCGTGCGCGGCGACGACGGGACCGTGGGTTGCGATGCGGGCGTTGCCACTGACACCGTTTCCAGGTTCTGCTGCTGCGTGGCGCGGAACGTCCCGTAGTTGAGCGTGAGCTGCGACAGCAGCGAGGTCTGGTCACCGATCTCCTGGCGCAGCGCGGTGGCCTCGTCGGGCGTGGCGTTGGCGAGCTGCTGCTCGGACTGGTTGAGCTGCGCCTGCACCTGCGTGATTTCCGCCTGCAGCGCGGCGCCCGCCTGGTTGATGCGGTCCGTGTTCTGTTGCGTGATCTGCGCAACGAAGGCGGTCATGATGGCGTTGGCGATTCGCGCAGCACGTGAAGGTGACGGGTCCGTCACAGAGACATCCACAAGCTCGCTGTTCGTCTGCGGCGTGGCTGCAACATTTCCCGCCAGGGTGGCTTGGGGCTCGTTGAGATGCAGTGTGTTGATGACGCTCTGAAGGAGTGGCGGCGCGGTGATCAGCGTCGCGGCGGTCGTCGTCGCTTCGGCAGCGCTCAGGTTGAGATCTGCGGGAGCGCTGCCACTCTGTCCGACGCCGGCCACAACCAAAACGTTACCGCGCGCCTGGTAGAGCGGCGTCATCGCCTTGCTCACGGCGAACGCGACCAGCGCGCCGAGCGCGGTCAGCGCCAGAACTGCAAGGGCCCACTTGCGAACGATCCTGCGGACGATCTCGGGCTGCATGCTCACCGGGCCAGTTCCTCAACACGCGCTCTTGTTGCAGTGCCGCATGAGCCCGCGCTGCCGGCACACGGCGGGCTGAGGGTGCACCCCTGGCCGGCGAGCTGATGATCGCGAGCACGCTTCGCGATCGAAACGCGACAACTCTCGACGCCTTCGGAACAGCACGCGCAGCGCACGACACGCAGCTGCGCGACGTCGATCTCGGTCACTGGACTGTTGCCGCCGCCACCGCCGACGGCATCGCCGCGACAGCGGCCGCAGCCATCGCGCTGGCGATCCGCTTCGGTGCCACTCCGCCGCTTGCCTTCGCCGCCGCAATGGTGCCCCTCTGGCTGACGGTGATGGCGCTCGCCGGGGCCTACGAGCGGCGCGCCATCGTCAACGGCGCCGAGCAGTGCCGCCGGGTGATCAACGGCGCTGTCTGGATGCTCGCCGCGTCCGCGATCATCTCCTTCGCGCTGCGCGCCGGGGTCTCGCGCGAGCTGCTGGTCGTCTCCATTCCCGGTGCTGCAGCTGTCTCGCTGATCGCGCGCTATGCGCTCTGCCGCGCACTGCACCGCCGGCTGAACAGCGACGCGGTGGCGCATCGGGTGCTGGCGATCGGCCTCACCGCCGATGTGTGCCGGCTGGCGGCGCACATGAACCGCGCGGCATACGCCGGCTTTCGCGTCATCGCGGGGATCACGCCGGCCGAGCCGGCGATCCCCTCGTTCCCTGCCGGCGTGCGCTGGGCGGGCCCCGACCTGAACGACGCGGTGCTGCAGGCCCACGTGCTCGGAGCCGACACGATCGCCGTGCTGGCCACACACCTGCTGCCCGACGGGCAGCTGCGGCGCCTCTCGTGGGAGCTCGAGGGCACCGGCATCGACCTCGTGGTGGCGCCGGTGATCACCGATGTGGCCGGGCCGCGCATCACCACGCGACCGATCGCCGGACTGCCGCTGCTCTGCGTGGAGAAGCCGCAGTTCAGCGGCCCCCGCCGCCTGCTCAAGGAGGCGATCGACAAGGTCGCGGCGGCGCTCGGGTTGCTGCTGCTGTCGCCACTGCTGCTGGCGATCGCGGTGGCGGTGAGGCTGACCAGCCGCGGTCCGGCGCTCTACCGCCAGCAGCGCGTCGGCCTCCACGGACGGTGCTTCCGGCTTCTCAAGTTCCGCAGCATGTACGACGGCGCCGAGAGCGAGCGCTCGCTGCTCGACGCGCTCAATGAGCGTGACGGCCCGCTGTTCAAGCTGCGCCGTGACCCGCGCCTCACGCCCATCGGCGGTTTCCTGCGCCGCTGGTCGCTCGATGAGCTGCCGCAACTCTGGAACGTGCTGCGCGGTGACATGTCGCTCGTCGGTCCGCGCCCGCCGCTGCCGTCGGAGGTGGAGCGCTACGTGCCGGATGCGCGCCGCCGCCTGGTCGTGAAACCGGGGCTGACCGGCCTGTGGCAGGTGAGCGGCCGGGCCGATCTCTCCTGGGAGGAGAGCGTCCGCCTCGACCTCCACTACGTCGACAACTGGTCGGTGGGACTTGACCTTGCAGTGCTCGCGAAGACATGCGTCAGCGTGCTCCGCGGTGAAGGAGCCTATTGATGACAGGACAGATCCGGATGTCGCCTGACGATCCCATCGTCGTCACCGGCGCCGGGGGCTTCATCGGCGGACACCTCGTCGCGGACCTCGTGCGCGACGGGTTCACCAACATCCGCGCGGTGGACGGCAAGACGCTCGACCAGTGGTATCAGCGGGCGCCGGGCGTGCGCTGCCTGGAGGCGGACCTGCGCGACTCGGTCGTGTGCCGCGCGGTCACGCGGGATGCGCGCTGGGTGTTCGACCTCGCCGCCGACATGGGCGGCATGGGCTTCATCGAGGCCAACCGGGCGCGCTGCATGCTGTCGGTGCTGATCAACACCAACCTGCTGCTCGGCGCGGTGCAGCACGGAGTCGAGCGCTACTTCTTCGCGTCGTCGGCGTGCGTCTACAACGTCGACAAGCAGCGGCGTGCCGACGTGACCGCGCTGTGCGAGGAGGACGCGTACCCGGCGGCGCCCGAGGACGGCTACGGCTGGGAGAAGCTGTTCAGTGAGCGGATGTGCCGTCATTTCACCGAGGACTTCGGCCTCGCCACCCGGGTGGCGCGCTACCACAACGTGTACGGGCCCAACGGCACGTGGGACGGCGGCAGGGAGAAGGCACCCGCCGCCATCTGCCGCAAGGTGGCCCAGGCCAAGCTGTACGGACGCTCCACCATCGAGGTCTGGGGCGACGGCCGGCAGACGCGCAGCTTCACCTACATCGACGACTGCGTAGAGGGGACGCTGCGCATCTTCTCGAGCGCCCACTCGGATCCGCTCAACCTCGGCAGCGAGGAGCTCATCTCCATCGACGACCTGGTGACGATGGTGGAGGACATTGCGGGGGTGAAGCTGAAGCGGCTCTACCAGCCCGATGCTCCCAAGGGCGTTCGCGGGCGCAACAGCGACAACACCCGCATCCGCGAGGTGCTGGGCTGGGCGCCGTCGACGTCGCTGCAACAGGGGATGGAGCGCACGTTCGCGTGGGTCTACGACCAGATCCGCGCCGGCCGTCTCGATCCCGACGCCCGCGGGGCGGCGCTCTCGCCGACCGCATGACCCCGCGCTGCTGAGATAGCCGTCGCGATGCGCGTGCTCGTGCATGACTACTCGGGGCATCCCTTCCAGGTGCAGCTGAGCCGCGAGCTGGCACGCCGCGGTCACGACGTGACGCACTGGCACTGCAGCTCGTACGCCACCGGCAAGGGCGCGCTGCAGCGGAGCTTCGACGATCCTGCGTCGTTCACGGTGGGAGCGATCGCGATGAGGGCGCCCTTCCAGCGCTACTCGCCCGCGCGACGCGTGCTGCAGGAGCTGGAGTACGGACGCACGCTCGGCCGTCGCATGCGCCGCGCCCGGCCCGATGCCGTGGTGTTCTGCAACACACCCCTGATCGCCCACGCCGTCGCTGCGGCGACCTGCCGCCGCGCCGGTGTGCCGATGGTGTTCTGGCAGCAGGACGTGTACAGCGCGGCGATCGCACAGGCTGCTGCGCTGCGGCTGGGTGGCGCCGGCCGTGCGCTCGGTGTGGCGGCCGACCGCGTCGAGCGGCTCGTGGCGCGGCAGTCGGCGCACGTGGTCCCGATCGCAGAGGATTTCATGCCCGCGCTGCGCCGTTGGGGTGTTGCCGACCGGGCGACCGTCGTCCGCAACTGGGCCCCGCTCGCGGAGCTCCCTGTCCGGCGGCGCGACAACGCGTGGGCGCGTGTGCATGGACTCGCCCGGCGTCCGGTCGTGCTGTACGCCGGCACGCTCGGTCTCAAGCACGACCCGTCAGTGTTCGTCGCACTGGCCGAGGCTCTGCGCTCCGGTCTGCCCGCGGCGCGGGTGGTGGTCGTGTCCGAGGGCCGGGGCCGCCAGTGGCTCGAGGCGCAAACGCGGAGCAGGCGCCTCGACAACCTCGTCCTCCTCGACTACCAGCCGTACGACGCGCTGCCCGATGTGCTCGGCTCAGCCGACGTCCTGCTGGCACTTCTGGAGGCGGACGCAGGACAGTACTCGGTTCCCTCGAAGGTGCTGACGTATCTCTGCGCGAAACGGCCGATCGTCGCCGTGCTGCCACCTCAGAACGCGGCCGCGGCGACGCTGCGCGACAGTCGCGGTGCACGCGTGCTGGCTCCGGGTGACGTGCAGGCGGTGATCACCACGGTGCTCGACCTGCTGGGCAACCCGCGCCTGCGCCGGACGCTTGGCGAGGCCGCCAGGCGCTACGCCGAGTCGCAGTTCGATGTCGGCGCTCGTGCCGACGACTTCGAGTCGATCCTGCGGCGCGTCTCGGGCAGCACACGTGTGCAGGACGTGCGGGGGGCGGCGGCATGACCCTCCGCGATCACACGCCGGCGGCCCTCAAGCGGCGCGTACGCTCCACGCTGGCCGCGGTGGGTGTGGAGATCGGCGCCTACACGGGCAGCTTCGCGCAGCATCGCGACGACCTGCTTCGAGCCGCGAGCGTGGCCACCGCATGGGATGTCGGGGCCAATCTTGGCCAATACGCCGAGGCGCTGCGGCGGGGTGGCTTCCAGGGGCGGGTGATCTCGATCGAGCCCGGAGCTGCGGCGTTTCGCGGCCTCTGGGCGCGCGCGCAACGCGACAATGGATGGATCGCGCTGCGCACCGCCGTCGCCGAGAGCGCCGGGGAGCGCGTGCTGCACGTGTCGCGCAACGGTCAGAGCAGCTCGCTCCTTCCCATGCTCGCGCGCCACCTCGATGCGGCGCCGGACAGTGAGATCACCGGCGAGGAGACGGTGTGCGTCACCACGCTCGATGATCTGCGAGCGGACTCCGGTGCACCGCCGCCCTACTTCCTCAAGCTCGACCTGCAGGGCGGTGAGCTGGCGGCGCTGAGCGGCGCCTCGCGACTCC
>DASUWI010000109.1:0-40628 GCA_036378495.1 Candidatus Dormiibacterota bacterium | reverse complement strand
CTGTGCAGAACGCGTGGGCTGACGTGGATACCGAGCTCAAGCGGCGGTACGACCTGGTCCCGAACCTCGTCAACACCGTGCAGGGCTACGCGGCGCATGAGCGCGGCGTGTTCGAGGAGGTCACACGCGCGCGCGCTGCGGCACAGGGCGCGCAGGGACCTGCCGCGGCCTCGCAGGCTGAGGGCCCCTTCGTGCAGGCGCTGGGCCGGCTGTTCGCCGTTGCGGAGAACTACCCGGACCTGAAGGCGAACCAGAACTTCTTGCAGCTGCAGGCGACGCTCAGC
Source organism: Candidatus Dormiibacterota bacterium (assembly GCA_036378495.1). GTDB lineage: Bacteria > Chloroflexota > Dormibacteria > Aeolococcales > Aeolococcaceae > JAFALX01. The sequence goes on along the minus strand of DASUWI010000109.1, from coordinate 40,344 downwards.
GACACCGAGGATCGGATACAGAGCTCGAGGCGCTTCTACAACGACAGCGTGCAGTCGTTCAACCGGCGCGTGCAGGCGTTCCCTTCCAACATCATCGCCGGCTGGTTCCACTTCCAGAACGCCCAGTTCTTCAACATCCCCGACAGCCAGCGCGCGACCGTCGGCGAGGCGCCGAAGGTGGACTTCAGCAACATCACGCAGAACGTGTACGGCGCCGACGGCTCGCCGGCCGCGCCGCCGCCTGGAGCCGCAGCCCCGCCGCCGGCCTCCTGACCCGGCTCCAGTAGGCCTCGGGACGTCGGGCGACAATCATCTGTCGCCCGCCTGGGTACACTGTGCTCCGAACGGATGTGCCCTCGTTGATCCACGCATCGCCCCTGCAGAGGACAGCCGCATGAGACCTGCGCCCCGCCGCTGGCAGCCCGTCACATGCGCGCCGCTCGCCGGCTTCGACCCCGTGCTCGGCCGCGTCCTGGCAGCGCGCGGCCACGACGCGAGCAGCGCGGCCGCATTCACGAACGGCGCCGGCGACACGCACGACCCGCTGCTGCTCCCAGGCATGGCGCGTGCGATACCGGTGATCCGCGAGGCCATCGCCGGCGGCACCGCGATAGCCGTCTATGGCGACTACGACGCCGACGGCGTCACCGCGTGCGCGATGCTCACCCGCGCCCTCATGAGCGCAGGTGCGCGCGTGGTGCCGTACATCCCCAACCGCATGACCGAGGGCTACGGCCTGCACCGCGCCGCGCTCGAGGAGCTGGATGCCCAGGGCGCCGGCTGCGTGATCACCGTCGACTGCGGCACCAGCAGCGTCGCCGTCGCCGCCAACCGTCCCTCTGGGATGCGGCTGATCGTCACCGATCACCACCTGCCACTCGCCCCGGACGGCGGCACTCCGCAGCTCGCCGACGTCGACGCGCTCATCAACCCCAAGCTTCCCGGCAGCGAGTACCCATTCGACGGGCTGGCGGGCGCGGGGGTGGCGTTCAAGCTGGTGCAGGCGCTCGAGGAGGCGGGGGTCGTGCCGGCCGGCTCGGTGCGCGACGCGGCGGGGCTGGCGGCGCTGGGCACCATTGCGGACTTGATGCCGCTGCGGGGCGAGAACCGCTGCATCGTGCGCGAGGGGCTGCCGCGCCTCCGCGAGCTGGCCGGCGTGGACGCCCTGTGCACGGTCGCCGGGGTGGACGCGCAGCCGCGCGCGAGCGACGTCGCGTTCGCCATCGGGCCGCGAATCAACGCTGCCGGACGCATGGAGGATGCGCGCCTGGCGCTTCAGCTGTGCCTGGCCGGCGACTCGGAGCAGGCCGAGGACGTCGCCCGCCGTCTCGACGCGCAGAACCGCGAACGGCAGGCGGCGGTTGCCGCGGCGCTTGCCGAAGCCGAGGAGCAGGTTGCTTCGCTCGACGACGATTGCCCCGCCATCGTCCTCGGGGATCCGCACTGGCCGATGGGCATCGTGGGACTCGTCGCCGGACGCCTCGCCGAGCGGTATGCGCGGCCCGCGTTCGTCGTCTGCCTCGACGCGGCGGAGGCCAAGGGATCGGCGCGCTCCGTTGCCGGGGTGCACATCGTGCGAGCGCTCGACCACGCTGCGCCGTCGCTTCTGCGCTACGGGGGGCACACGGCCGCCGCGGGCTTCAGCCTCGAGGCGTCGCGCTTCGACGAGTTCCGCCGCCTCGTCAGCGATGCCGTCGCCGCCCAGCTGGAGGGCTCGCCGCGGGAACGTGTTTTCGCCATAGACAGCGATATCTCAGTGGGCGAAGCCACGCCGCAGCTCTGCCGGGAGCTGGAGCGGCTGCAGCCGTGCGGTCTGGGCAATCAGGAGGCGCTCCTCGCCCTGCGTGGGGCTCGCGTGCTGGGGACCACCACGTTCGGTGGCGAGAGCCAGCATGTTCGTGTGCTGCTCGGTGGCGGCGACGGCATGCTCGAGGCGATAGCCTTTCACAAGCCGCACACTGCGAACCACCTGCCCCGAGGACGCGTGGTCGATGCCTGCTTCTCGCTCGACATGGATTCCTGGCAGGGGCAGCTGCGGGTGCGCGCCCGTTTGCGCGACCTCAGGCCGGCTGCGGTTGCGGCTGCGCCACCGATCGCGCTTGCCGCGGCGATCTAGACTGCAGGGGCATCGGGGCCGGCACGCCCCGGACGGTACGGAGGGTGAGGTACATGGCCGAGGAGGTACATCGCGATCGATTTGCCGTCTACCGGCTGCGTCGCGACGACAACACGATCGAGCTTGAGTGGTCGGCCGAGACGGCGACGATGGACGAGGCGCAGTTCCGCGGCGGCCTTGAACGGCTGGCCGGCTTCGCGGAGGCCCACCCGGGCATGAACCTGCTCGTCGACGTGCGCAACTTCGGTTACCGACCGGCGCCGGACAACACCGAGTGGCGCGATGCCAACATCATTCCGCGCTACAACGCGGGAGGCGTCCGCAAAATGGCGTTTCTGCTGCCGACCGGCGCCGGACCGGGTTCGCCTCCTGCTCCCGACGGCCCCGCGCACTTTCCCACCGGCTGGTTCGATTCAGAGGAAGCGATCGCGGCCTGGTTCAAGGCGAGCTGAAACCATTTCGGTTATTGCCCCCACGGCTGGGTGGTGCTAGGTTCCACACAGGCCCGCGCGCGGTGGGCGAGCGGTGGTTGCCGCCGCGGGCCGGCTCGTATCCCTCCGTGACTGCGGGCATCGCCGCCCGCGGAGGCTCCGCAATGCTCGACGAGATGGGAATCCCCCGGCTGGTCGTCGCCGGGCTGGGGAGCGGGGCAGGCAAGACCTCGATCACACTCGGGCTGGTTGCCGCGCTGCGCGCGCGCGGCCGCAGCGTCCAGACGTTCAAGGTCGGCGCGGACTTCATCGACGCCGCATATCTCGCGCACGCCAGCCGGCGTCCATGCCGCAACCTCGACCCGTGGATGCTCGGCGAGAAGGGCGTGAAGCGCGCCCTGGCACGCGGCGGCGTCGGCGCCGACTGCATCGTCGTCGAGGGGGCGATGGGCTTCTACGACGGCCACGGGATCTACGCCGACGGCGACGCGACAACCGCCGGCACCTTCCCCGGCAGCACCGCGGATGTGGCGCGCCTCATCGGCTCACCTGTCATCCTCGTGCTGGATGCCGGCGGCATGGGCGAAACCGCGGCCGCGGTGGCCCTGGGCATCAAGCAGCTGGATCTCACCGGCAGCGTCATCGGCGTGATCCTCAACAACATCACCAACGACGTCCGCCGCGCGGCGGTCGAGGACGCGGTGTGGAACGTGGCGCGGCTGCCGGTGCTCGGCGCCCTGCCTCGCATCGATGCCGTGCGCATCCCCGAGCTGCGCTCGGGCCTGCTTCCCCTGACCCAGAATCCGCACGTCGACGAGGCGATCGCGCTGCTGCAGTCGGCCGTGGAGCGCACCTTCGACCTCGAGCTGATCGAGCGGCTCATGACCCGTGCGCAGCCGCTGGCGCTGCCCCCTGTGCGCCGGCTCACGCCCGAGGGCCCGCCCGTGCGCGTCGGTGTCGCGTTCGACGACGCGTTCTGCTTCTACTACACAGAGAACCTCGAGATGCTCGAGGAGGCCGGAGCAGAGATCGTCACCTTCTCGCCGCTCGAGGACCACTCCCTCCCCCGCGATCTCGAGGCGCTGTATCTCGGCGGTGGCGTCTCCGAGATGTACATACCGCGGCTCGCCGCCAACCAGCAGTTCCTGGCGTCGTACCGCCGCGCGCACGCGCAGGGGCTGCCCATCTACGCGGAGTGCGGCGGGCTGCTGTACAGCGCGCGGACGGTCACCACCAGCGACGGCGCCACCCATCCAATGGCGGCAGTGGTCCCGGTCGACATCGCGCTCGAGGGGTCGGTGCTGCACCACGGCTACCGCGACCTGCGCATCGCCTCCACATGCACGCTGGGCGCCGCGGGCACGCGGCTGCGCGGGCACGAGTTCCATTTCAGCCGCCTGCTGTCCGGCACCGACTGTCTGCAGCCCGCGTACACGATGCACGACAGCGACGGTGAGCCGCTCGGCAGCGAGGGGTGGACCGAGGGAGGACTCGTGGCGTCGTTCGTCAACCTGCATTTCGGCCAGGACCCGGCGCTCGCACGGCGCTTTGTGGAGGCGGCGCGGACTCGAGCCGCCGAGCGGCGCACGCTGAGCCGCAGCGACGAGATCGCTGCCGAGCACGCCGCGGTCTGACACCACGCGGTGGCTCCGCCCCCGCATCAAAATCGTCTTGGGTGGCATGCGGGGGCGAAGCCCTGCATCAAATTCGTCCTGGGGGCATGCGGGGGCGAAGCCCCCGCATGTAGGCTTGTGAAGCCCATGGCCCAGCATCCGGCGACCCTCGGCGAGCTGCGCCAGTCGGAATACCGGGTTGTCCCGATCAAGGCCGAGCTGCGGCGCAACCTCGTCCGCAAGCTCTCCGCGGGGGAGACGCTCTTTCCCGGCATCCGCGGCTACGACGATTCAGTCATCCCGCAGCTGGAGAACGCGATCCTCGCCGGCCAGGACATCGTCATCCTCGGCGAGCGTGGCCAGGCCAAGTCGCGGCTGATCCGGTCGCTGACGTTGCTGCTCGACCCGGCACTGCCGGTCATCGCCGGGTGCGAGATCAACGACAACCCGTACGAGCCCATTTGCCGGCGCTGCCGCGACCTGATCGCGTCGCAGGGCGATGCCACCCCGGTCACGTGGCTCGAGCCCGAGCAGCGCTACAGCGAGAAACTCGCCACCCCGGACACCTCGATCGCCGACCTCATCGGTGAGGTGGATCCCATCCGTGTCGCCGAGGGCCGGTATCTCAGCGACGAGCTGACGATCCACTACGGCCTGATCCCGCGCACCAATCGGGCAATCTTCGCGATCAACGAGCTGCCCGACCTTGCCGAGCGGATCCAGGTGGGCCTGCTCAACATCATCGAGGAGCGCGACGTGCAGATCCGCGGCTACCGCCTGCGCCTGCCGCTCGATGTCTTCGTTGTGGCCACCGCCAATCCCGAGGATTACACGAACCGCGGTCGCATCATCACGCCGCTCAAGGACCGCTTCGGCGCGCAGGTGCGCACGCACTACCCGCGCACCGTCGACGACGAGATCGCCATCGCCGAGCAGGAGCGCACCGTCTTCGATGACATGCCCGTGCCCGTCATCGTGCCCGGGTTCATGAAGGAGATCGTCGCCGAGCTCTCGCACGTGGCGCGCCGTCACGCGCAGGTCAACCAGCGCAGCGGAGTGTCGGTGCGCGTCAGCACCGCGAACTACGAGAACCTGGTGAGCAACGCGCTGCGCCGGGCGCTGACGACCGGTGACCGCGAGGCGGTGTCGCGCATCAGCGACATGCCCGCGCTGATGTCGTCGACGGCTGGGAAGATCGAGCTCGAGACGTGGGAGGACACCGACGATCAGTCGGTGCTCGACAAGCTGATGAAGACCGCCACGAACAACGTGTTCCGGCGGCACTTCACGGTGCAGGAGTTCTCCGACCTGGTGCAGCGCTTCGATCGCGGCGGCTTCACGGTCGAGGTGGGCGACCGCCTGCCGGGGCGCGCCTACCGTCAGGCGCTGGCCGAGCTCAAGGGGCTCGACCGCGCGCGTCAGAAGCTTGATGAGCCGGACTCCGAGGCGATGCGCATCGCGGTGCTCGAGTTCGTCCTCGAGGGGCTGCACCTCGGCAAGCGTCTGAACAAGACGTCACTCGAGGGAAGCTCCGTCTACGGTGGCTGACACACCGGGGGGCACCCGCGGTGTTCCCCCTGAGAATCAAGGAAGAATGAAGAAATCAGGGGGGAATGCGGGGGGATTCCCCCCGCATGTGTTTAGTGTCTGGGACGGCACCCAGGATCCGCTCGGCAACGAGGCGGACGCGCTCTTCGACCGGCTCAGTGAGGACGTCTTCCATGGCTGGGACTTCGAGACTGCGCTGCGGCGGTTGCTGAGCCAGGGCTGGCGCGACCGCCAGGGGCATCGTTTCAGCGGTCTCGAGGAGATGATGGAGCGGCTGCGCAAGCGGCGGCAGCAGCAGCTCGAGCGCTACAACCTGGACAACGTCTTCAAGGACATCGAGGAGAAGCTGGACTCGGTGCTGCGCCAGGAGCGCGCCGGCATTGACGAGCGCATGGAGCACGCGACCGACGAGCAGGCGCGCCGCATCCTCGAGCGCGTCGCAGGCAAGCGCCGCGAGCAGCTCGACTCGCTGCCGCGCGATCCGGCAGGCGCCATTCGTGAGCTCCAGGGGTACGAGTTCATGGACCAGCGTGCCGAGCAGGCGTTCCAGCGGCTGCTCGAGGAGATCAAGCAGGGCGTAGTCGACACGTACTTCAGCCAGATGACGCAGCAGATGCAGTCGATGTCAGCGCAGGACGTGGCCGCGCTGCGGGCGATGGTGGCGGATCTGAACAACCTCGTGCGGCAGCGGCTCGAGGGCGTCCCCGAGGCGCAGCTGCAACACAACTACGAGCAGTTCCTGCAGAAGTGGGGGCAGTACTTCCCCGACGCCCCCGCCACGTTCGACGAGTTCCTGGAGCAGATGGCGCGGCAGATGGCACGCGTGGACTCGCTGATGCAGTCGCTCTCGCCGGAGATGCGCCGGCAGCTGCAGGAGCTGGCCGCGGCGACATTCGGCGACCCCGATCTGCAGGCACAGCTCGCCGAGCTCATGGGTGGGCTGGAGCTGCTCTCCGATCGCGGCCGCCTGGGGCAGCGCTACAGCTTCTTCGGCGGTGAGTCGCTGCCGCTCGACGAAGCCATGCAGGTGATGGACCGGCTGCAGTCGATCGAGGATCTCGAGCGCGGGTTGCGCGGCATCTATCGCGGCGAGCAGGTGGATGACCAGACGCGGCAGCAGCTCGAGGAGCTGCTCGGTGAGGACACGGCGCGCGACCTCGACCGCATGCAGCGGATGGTCGAGGAGCTGGATCGCCGCGGGCTCGTGGAGAGCGATCGCGATGGGCTGCGGCTGTCGGCGCGAGGCATGCGGCGCATCGGCCAGAAGGCGCTCGGCGACCTGTTCTCGCGGCTGCATCGCGACCGCTTCGGGGAGCATCCTGTCTCGCAGCGCGGCACGGCAGGGGAACGAGAAGAGGACACCAAGCCCTACGAGTTCGGCGACCAGTTCGATCTCGACGTGCGCGAGACGCTGATGAACGCGGTGGAGCGCGAGGCGGCGGAGAGGCGGAGCGCGTTGTCGGCCCCAACAACATCGGGCGAACAGGTCCTGCCGCCACGGGGCCCCTCCTCCCTCACCACTCGGGTCGGCACAGCCGACCAACTCGCTGGGTTCGGTCGGCGTCCCCCCGTTGGCGTCACCCGTTCGACGAACGAGGCGCCGTCAGACTCGCACCCGCTTCCGCGCCTCACGGCGGACGACTTCGTCGTGCATCGCAACGATGCGCTGTCTCGTTCCGCCACCGTCCTCATGCTGGACATGAGCCGGAGCATGCCGCTGCGCGGCTATTTCTACGCCGCCAAGAAGGTGGCGCTCGCGCTCGACTCGCTGATTCGCAGCCAGTATCCCCGGGACACGCTGCACGTCATCGGCTTCAGCGACCTGGCGCGCGAGATCAGCCCCTCGGCCCTGCCGCATCTGTCGGTGAACGAGTACGTGTATGGCACCAACATGCAGCACGGGCTGATGCTTGCGCGCCGGCTCCTGGCGCGTGATCCCGGCGAGAACAAGCAGATCATCATCGTCAGCGACGGCGAGCCCACCGCGCACATCGAGAATGGCAGCCCTGTCTTCTTCTACCCGCCGCTGCCGGAGACCTTCCACAAGACCCTGCTCGAGGTGAGGCGCTGCACGCGCGAGCACATCGTGATCAACACCTTCATGCTCGAGTCGAACCACCACCTGGTCCAGTTCGTCAATCAGATGACACGTCTCAATCGCGGCCGCGCCTTCTTCATCAGCCCGGACCGGCTGGGGGACTACGTCCTCGTCGACTACGTCACGGCAAAGCGCCGCGCCGCCTGAGCCCGTGGCGCTGCATCCACACCGCTACCTCGATCTGCTCGACGCCGACGCACGCCGCATGGCGGCGCTCGCACCTGGTCATCTGGCGCTGCCGGTGCCGCCGTGCCCGGGGTGGAACGTCGCCGAGGTAATGCGTCACACCGCCAGTGTGTACGGGAACAAGGTGGCATCGATCCGTTTGGGACGCCCCGCGAGCGAAGGGGAATGGCGAACGCATCCCCCGCAGGGCGTCGATGTCGTGCACTGGTTCAGCCAAACGTTCGGGTCGCTGCGCGAGGAGCTCATCGACCACGACCCAGGCGACCCCACCCCCACGTGGTGGCCGCCCGACCAGACTGTCGGCTTCTGGTACCGGCGCATGGCGCTGGAGACCGTCGTGCATCGCGTCGACGTGGAGATCGCCGTGGGAAAGGTGTCGGATGTGCACGCGGATCTTGCCGGCGATGGGATCGACGAGGTGCTCACGGTGTTTCTCGGCATGCACGATCCGGGGGCGGAGGGCGCGCCGAGCGGAGTCGTCGGCGTCGCCGCGAACGAGCGCAGCTGGACGCTGCATCTCGAGGAGGACGCCGTGCGTGTGGAGCCCGGCGATGTCGCGCCGGCCACAGCGCATGTCTCCGGCGAGCCCGCGCAGGTGTTCCTGTACCTCTGGGGACGCGCATCGCTCAATCGCCTCAAATTCGGCGGCGATCCCGGCCTCATCGCGCAGCTGCGCCGCCGTCTTGCCGCCGCCACCCAGTGAGCGCGGATCGCGACGATCGCGCTGCGTTTGCCGAGCGCATCCGCCTCCAGCTCACGGCGCGATACCACGGCGCGAGAGTCGACGTCGAACGCGAGCGCTTTGCGCTGCGCGTGCGCGGCGAGGGCCTCGACGCCACGTTGCCGCTATCTCCCCTGCATCAGGCCACGCTGCGAACTCCGGCGCGCACGCCGGAGCTCATCGCGCGCTTTGTGAGCGGCGTCGAGAACCAGCTCACCCCGCGAGCCGTCGGCACGTTCAACACCGCTCCGCTGCTCTGGTGTGTGCGCAGCAGCTCGTACATGAAGAGGATCGGCCGCGCCGGCGAGCTGCTGCAGCGGCCGCTGCCCGCCGACCTCGTCGCCTTCGCCGCGGAGGAGCTGCCCGGGCCGGCGATGCGCGGTGTCCCGCGCAGCGAGTGGGAGGACACCGATCTCGACGACGGGGCGGTGGCGGAGGCAGTGCAAGCGCACACGGCGGCGCGTTTTTCACGGCTGGAGGAGCGGATCCGTCACGCAGAGCGGGTCCCAGCCGACGGCTGGCGCATGGCCGGCGACTCCATGTACCAGGGGAGCGCGTTGCTGGTTCCCGGCGTGCTCGGGGCGCTGGCGGAGCGCGCTGGCGGCGATGTCCTGCTGGCTGTTCCCGATCGCGGCGTGGTGCTGGCGGTCCCGGCGCGGCTGCCCTCAGCCGAACGCTTCGACCGGCGTGTGCTGCAGGAATGGCGCGAGGCGATGAACCCGTGCTCGCACGCGATTCTGGAGACCGACGGGACCGGACTTCGCGGCCACGATCAGGGCGGCCGTATGGGCTGGGTGATGCCCTGGCTCTCTCAGCCCTGGTCGGTGGGCGGATCTGCCGACATCGACGGCTGAAGCAGCCGCCTCGGCTCCTCCTCGCCCACGAGCCGTGGCTCCCGCTGGGCGGCCATGACGCCGAGGGCTCCGAGTGCGACGACGCCGACGAGACCGGCGACCCCGGCGACGGTGCGTACCGACAGCCCCGAAGCCGGCCCGGGGAGCGCCGGACCCTCGGTGAACCACACGGTCAGGGCGGTCTGCCGCGACTGACCCCGATTGGTGCGCGCGCTGCTACGCTCGACACGGATCGCGGCGGGCGTCAGCGGGTGCCGCGGATCGTCGAGCACAGCGCGCAGCAGGCGGGCGGAGCGCGCGGGGGCGCCACTCGTCGACATCGGTCAAAAGGATAGCGTTGTCCCGTGATCGCCGAGATCGACGAGCTCAGCGGCCGGATCGAGACGGCCTGTGTCGGTGCGCTGGCCGGCGAAGCGGCGGCCGGGACCGCCGCGGGCGCCGCAGATCTGCTCGGCGTGGCCGAGTCGGCGGGCGCGTGCGGCTGCTTCGACGAAGCCGATCTGCGCCAGCGCGGGCTGGAGCGGTCGTCGCGCAGCGGCAGCGCCGGGCTGCTGCTGCGGGCGCTCCCGTTCGGGATGCTGACGCCGCTGCAGCGACCGCGCCTGCGCCGTGACGCTTATCGCTGCGTGGCGCTCGCCGGCGCCGACGAGGGCACGGCCGTCGCCGCCGTCGCGGCCGCCCTGCTGATCGCCGACCTGATGCGGTTCGACCTCGAGACCGCGCTGATCCGCGTGCGCCAGTCGCTGCTCGAGGACGCGCCCATGGCGCTGCTCGACCACCTGCGCGTGGCGGACTCGTCCGCCGCCGCGGCGGCACAGGACTGGGATGCCGCGGCGGTGCTCCAGGCCGCGATCACCGCCGCCGCGTCCGCCGAAACCGTCACGGGCGCCGTGGCCGCGGCCGGCGGGGGGTCGCCGGTGGCGCAGAGCCTCGCCGGTGCGCTCGTCGGCGCGCACCGAGGCCGTCCCGCGGCGGACGGCGTCAGCGCCGAACAGCTCCCGCACGGCGACCGCGCGCTGCACATTGCGAACCGTCTTGCGGAGAAAGCGGCGCAGGCAATCGTGGAGTCACGGGCGGCGGCGCCGTAGCGAGCCACGCTGCCGTGCGGCGTCAGGGTCGGTGCTCGCGCTTGATCTCCAGCAGCCGGCGAAGTGCCGGCAGCGCGAGCAGGTCACGCTCGCGACCGGCAGCGGACTTGCTGCGGATGACATCCTCCAACGCCGCCACCTCGACCCCAATGCCGCCAAGTTCGAAGCGCTCGGCACGCTCCGCGAGGTCGGAATAGCCGGCGGTTCCCGAGGGTACGAACGAGATGTCAAGCCCACCGAAACGTGTTGAGAGTTTCCACACCTCGACGTCGGCAAGTGACTGGCCATCGTGGCTGAATACGAGCGTCTCCTCGGCCGACACATACACGCGCGCCGTCAGCGCCTGAAGGGCCTCTGACAGCCGCTCGAGGTTGGCGGGCGTGCGCCTGGGGACGACGTCGACATCGAATGTGGCAAACGGCGAACCGTGCACCGTGGCTGCCAGTCCCCCGATGAGGATGAAGTCGACGCGGTACTCGACCAGCAGGCGCAGGATCTCGACCGGCTGAAACGGGCCCGCGCTTTCAGGCACGCTTGCGGATGCCGGCGAGGTTGCCGGCACTTGCGACGCGGTCGGACGGCGATCGTTGCAGCTGCTCGCGGACACGCCGCTCCAAGTCGACGTCGTGGGTGAGTAGCTGGCAGGTGAGGTCAAAGCCGCAGGCCGAGCACGCTGCGGAGACCACCTCGAACGTCGGCGAGGTGATGCGCGCCTCCCACCTCGCGACGACGCTCTGGTGCGTGCCGAGCCTCGCCGCCAGCAAGCGCTGGCTCAGCCCGGCGCGCCGTCGTGCCTCGCGGATCACATCGCCACCGTGCATTCCCGTGCGCACACGATAGCAGAACTGCTATTGAGAGGCCGCGTTGGTACACTCCGGCGCTCAATGAAGGGACGGCTGCGCCGCGTCATGCGTGACCGCGCAGCTCCCGCGGTGCTGGCGGCGTTCGTCCCTTTTGGCGCCGTCGCGTGCGGCGCCGCCTATCCGGGAGAACCGGCAACGGCCAACGTGACCATGGTCGACTACCACTTCAGCGCGCCGGCGACGGTTGCCGTGGGGCGCGTGGTGTTCGACGTCGTCAACCACGGACAGCATCCGCATGAGCTGGTGCTGGTGCCGCTGCCCGCCGACTTCCCGCCGCTCAACCAGCAGCTGCACTCAAACACGCGGCGCGCACTGCCGACTGTCGCCGTGCTGCCGCAGCTGCCGCCCGGCGGCAGCGGCACGCTCGCCGTCGATCTCGCCGCCGGCCGCTACGGAATCATCTCGTTCGTCGAGGGATCGGACGGCAGCGTCGACGCGCTTCGCGGAATGAACGCAGAGATACGCGCGCAGTGACACCGCGAGGCGTGCTTGCGATGCTGGCAATCGCTGTCGCGTGCATGAGCGCGATGCTGAATGCCGCTTCCACGCACGCCGCAAGCCTCGGCAGACCGCAGGTGGATGCCAACGTCCCGGTCACCGCGGTGAACCTCGAGCAGGGCGCCGATCGCGCGCACAACTCGCCGGTGCTGGCGCAGAATCCCGCCGATCCCGCGATCCTCGCGCTGGCAAGCAGGGTCGACGTCCCGCAGTTCAGCTGCACGCTGACCATGTCCGGTGACGGCGGCCGCAGCTGGGTGCCGGCGACACCGGTGCCGGTGCTGCCCTCGGGTGCGCAGCGGTGTTACGCGCCACAGGTGGCATTCGATCGCACCGGCCGGCTGTACTACCTGTTCGTCGGCCTGCACGGTCTCGGCAACCAGCCGATGGGGGTCTTCATCACCACCTCCACCGACAACGGCCAGAATTTCGACACGCCGCGAAATGTCCTGCCGGGCAACAACTTTCAGGTGCGCATGGTGCTCGACCAAAGCGTCGGCGACCAGGGGCGCATCTATCTCGCCTGGCTGCACGTGACGGCGCCGACGTCGACGGGCGGCCTGCCGCCTGTCCACAATCCCATCCTCGTGGCGCACTCCGACAACGGCGGCGCCACGTTCTCGGCACCGGTTGAGGCGAGCGACGCAGACCGGCACCGCGTGGTCGATCCCGCGCTGGCGATCGGCCCCAATCACGCCGTGCACGTCCTCTACTACGACCTGGTCGGTGATGCCCGCGACTACGAGGGCCTCGAGGGCACCTCCTGGCCTGAGCCGTGGACGCTGGTGATGGCGAACTCGACGGACAGCGGCGCGCACTTCGGCCGCGGCGTCGTGGTCGACGATGACGTCGTGCCGCCGGAGCGCGTGCTGCTCATCTTCACCATGCCGGAGCCGGCGCTGGCGGCCGACCAGCAGGGCCGCGTGTTCGCCGGCTGGTACGACGCGCGCAACGCCGACTGGGACGTCTTCATGCGCCGGTCGCTGGACGGCGGCAACGCGTGGGTAGCGGCGCAGCGCCTCAACGACGATCCCGTCGGTGATGGCAAAAACCAGTACCTGCCTGTGCTTCGCGTGGCCCCAACCGGCCGCATTGACGCAGTGTTCGAGGATCGGCGCAACGACCCCGACAACGTCAAGAACGACGTGTACTACACGTACTCGAACGATGGCGGCGCGACGTGGAGCCCCAATGTGCGCCTGTCGTCGGCCAGTTCGGACACGACGATCGGCGCTCGCTATCCGATCCCATCGGCGCAGGGGCTGGTGGACTTCGGCGGCCATCCCGCGCTGCTCTCCACCAAGACGGGCATCGTCGCCGCCTGGACCGACACGCGCAACGCGCAGCCGGGTGAGGAGCAGGACATCTTCGCCACCCAGGCGAACTGGGGCACCGACGCCACTCCGCTCGGACCAGCTGTCGCCGGATTCGGAGCCACAGACATTGCGCTGATAGTCGGTGGCGCAGTAGCGTTGATCGGCGCGGGCACCGTCGTTGTATGGCAGGTCGGCAGGCCGCGGCGGACACCGGCAGGGATGGCTTAGTGAATTGGTGAGTACGCACGGCACGCACGGCTGGACACCGCTGTCTTCAGACGATGGAGCGCGGACGCTCGAGGATGCTCGCTACCGTCGCGCGCCTGCGCTGCTCGTCGAATGGCAGGGACAGCGCACGGTGGTGATCGACTGCACGACGCTGCATCGCGTCGCCATCGACCCTGATCTGGTGCGAGTGCTCGCTCGGCTGGACCGCTGGACGACGATCGACGAGATGCGTGCGGCCGGCTGTCGCGTGGAAGGCGGGGTGCTCGAGCGCCTCGTTGCGTCCGGCCTCGTCGAGTCCAGACCGCTCGGCGAAGGGTCCGCAACCGAGCACGAGGAGGGTGATCCACGCATGCTGTGGAACCCCTTCGACCTCGCGGTCCAGCGCAACGCCAACCGCGGTGGGCTGCGAGAGCGACCGGCGATCGAACCAGAGGTCGAGCTCCGCGGAGCCCGTTCCTCCGTCACCACAATTCCGCTGCCGCCTCCCGTGGCCGCGCTACCCGCCGCGCTCGGTGACGTGCTGCAGCGGCGCCGCAGCGTGCGCCGCTTCGGCTCACGCGCGCTAAGGCTCGACGAGTTGTCGACGCTGCTGCACCATGCTGCGCGCGTCGAGAGTCCACGTCCGGCGGAGCAGCAAAGCTCTGAAGCTCATCGCCCATTTCCGGCAGCGGGAGCCGAGTCGGAGCTCGAGATCTACGTCCTGGCGGACAACGTCGATGGCCTGACGCCCGCCGCTTACCATTACGACCCTGTCGGTCACCATCTCGTGCTGGTGCGCGCGCGCGACGCGGACCAGGAGCGAATCCAGCGCGACGCGGGTCTTGCGGCCGGCGGTCTCGAGCGCACGCCTCCGGTGATGCTTCTGATCACCGCCGTCTTCAGCCGGGTCATGCAGCGGTACGAGTGGGTCGGACTCAGCCTCATTTACAAGGACTGCGGCTGCCTGCTCCAAACGCTGTACCTCGTCGCCACCGCGATGGGGCTCGCGCCGTGCGCCATTGGTACTGGCGAGGAGCTGGAGAACACCCGCTGGCTTGGTTTGGACCCGCTGGTGGAGGCACAGGTGGGGTGCTTCCTCGTTGGGCCCAGGCTCTCCCCGGATACATAGTCGCATCAGTTCGCGTACAAAGGTTCGCTGAAGGTTTACGTCAACTCGGCCGCGCTGCACATGTCTCACAGCTGTGAGCTGACCGCCGGGTACGATCCTGCGCATGACCGAACCTAACCGCGTCACCGCCCTCGTCGCAGACCAGCTCATCGACGGCGCTGGGGGAGATCCGCTCCGGGATATCGCGGTGGTGTGGGAGGGCGATCGCATCGCTTCCGCCGGTACCCGATCGACCGTGAACATCCCGCGGGACGCCGAGGTGATCGACGGACACGGTCTGACCGTCCTGCCCGGACTCATGGACATGCACGTCCATCTCTGCGCACAGGCCGGCATGGACTTCGTCTCGATGATGATGACGCGGCCTTCGTATGCGCTGTTGCGCGCCGTCCCGCATAGCGCGGCGACGCTGCGAGCCGGCTTCACAACGGTGCGTGACGCGGGAGGCACACCGGCAGGTGTGCGCCAGGCAGTTGACGAGGGGCTGTTTCCCGGCCCCCGTATGCGACTGGCGGTCAGCATCCTCAGCCAGACCGGGGGGCACGGCGATCCGATGTTCCCATGCGGCGGCGAGGTGAGCTTCACCGGTGTGATCGATCTTCCCGAAGGGCGCGTCGACGGTGTCGACGGCATGCGACGACGTGTGCGCGAGGTGCTCCGCGCCGGTGCTGACGTGGTCAAG
Organism: Candidatus Dormiibacterota bacterium; assembly: GCA_036378495.1. Lineage (GTDB taxonomy): Bacteria > Chloroflexota > Dormibacteria > Aeolococcales > Aeolococcaceae > JAFALX01. The sequence continues at coordinate 24,994 of DASUWI010000109.1, read as the reverse complement.
CTGTGCACCAGCGGCGGTGTTCTGTCGGCGTTCGATTTTCCCGACACGCCGGAGTTCACCGTCGAGGAGATCGCTGCCGCCGTGTCTGAGGCGAGCGTACGCGGAGCTCACGTGCTGGCTCACGCAATGTCGGCACAGGGGATCAAGAACGCGCTGCACGCCGGCGTGCGCAGCATTGAGCACGGCTGCTTGCTCGACGAGGAGGGGATTGCTCTTCTCCTCGAACGCGACGCGTTTCTGGTGCCGACCCTCGTAGCGCCGCGCGACGTTATGGCCGTGGCGGAGGCGCATCCTGAGCGCCTCCCCGAGGAGATGCTCGACAAGTGCCGCCGCGTCAGCGGCATGCACATGGATGCGTTTCACGCGGCGGTCGATGCAGGGGTCAACATCGCGCTCGGCACCGACTCCGGCATCGGTGAGCACGGCAGCAACGGCCGTGAGCTGGCGCTCATGGTTGAGGGTGGCCTGACTCCGATGCAGGCGCTCGCGGCTGCCACGTCAGCGCCTGCTCGACTTCTGGGGCTCGAGCATGAGCTCGGCACGCTCGCGGCGGGCCGCATCGCCGACATGATCGCGGTGGCCGGCGACCCGCTCGAGGACATCAGCATCCTGGGTCGACCCGGAAGCGTCCGTGTCGTAGTCAAAGATGGCACTATCATGGCGGGACCGTCGCAGTCGCCGGTGCCGGCTGTGGCCGGCGCCTGATCACGACCGCCGCACAGCTGATGGACAACGAGGACGTCGACCGCCGGTACCGGCGCGTGCCAGCGTTACTGGTCGAATGGCGTGGACAGGACACGATCGTGGTTGATTGCACCACGATGCGGCGCGTCAGGGTCGATCCTCGTTTGGTGGAGGTGCTTGCGCGCCTGGAGGAGTGGAGGTCGTTCGATGACCTCGTCGCATCCGGTGTTGACGTCACTCGTGATGCCCTCGAGCGGCTCGTGGCCGTGCGGTTGCTCGAGGGTATGGCCTTCACGGATACGCCACGCGAACGCGACGGCTGCGATCCGCGCGTTGTGTGGAATGCGTACGAGCTCGCTGTACAGCGCAACAGCAACCGCGGTGGTCTGCGCGCCTCGCCATTGGACTGTGAGATGCCGCCGCTCCGCCGCGCCCAAGGGGCGCAGCGGGTGCCGCTACCACCGCCGGCCGCCGTGCTCGCGGACTCGCTGAGTGACGTTCTGGGGAGGCGGCGCAGCCTGCGCCGATATGCCTCGCGCCGCCTGACTATTGACGAGCTTTCGACGCTGCTGCACCACGCTGCGCGAGTGGTCAGCGCCCGGCCGACTGACGAGGCGCCCACCGAAGCTCTACGTCCGTACGCGGCAGCGGGCGCTCGGTCAGAGCTGGAGATCTACGTGGTGGCCGAGAATGTCGGCAGCGTGTTCTCCGCGGTCTACCGATACGACGCGTTCGTCCACCAGCTGGAGCAGGTGCGAGCCCGCGACGCGGATCAGGAGCGTTTTCTGCGCGACGTGAGCGGTGCTGCCGGTGGTCTGAGGCGCATCCCGCCCGTAGCGTTGCTCATAACGGCCGTCTTCGGACGGATCATGCACCGCTACGAGGGGATCGGTCTCACCCTCATCTACGAAGACTGTGGTTGTCTCATACAGACGCTGTACCTGGTTGCCACGGCGATGGGGCTCGCACCGTGCGCGATCGGCACGCCCGCGGAGCTGCAGAACAGTCGCTGGCTGGGCTTGGACCCCATGATCGAGGCGCCTGTCGGCTGCGTGCTGATCGGCCCTCGCGCCGGCAGCTCATGAGGATGTGACGACCGGCGCGACCGGCGCCGGGTCGGTTGCGGCTGCAGCACAGGTCACACATCCAGGCACCTCGAGCACATCCTCGCGGCGCCACTGAACAGTGGCCAGATCGAGCACGACCGCGGTGCCGCGGTGCTCCTCGGCCGTGGTGCGCGTTAGGTGTTGCAGCACGGTCGTCGACAGCAGCCCCGATGCGATGGACGTGTGTGCCGCGAGGAAGCTGTCAGGTTCGGGCGCCACCTGAGCTCGATGCCCGAGATAGGCGAGATGCGCGTCGAGATGCAGAACATGCGAGAGCCGGCGTGACTCCATGCACCGGTGGCACGGCCGCCCGCCACGGGTGATCACCGGTCCGATCACCATCTCGAGTGCGTCCTGCCAGTGCACGAGATGCTCGACACCGGCCCGGAGCGCCGCATCCGCAGTGACGGCAAGAAGACCGGATTGCTCATATCTGGCTTGGATAATGACAAAGTTGACGTCGCCGATCGGAACGGCGCTGCTTCGGATTGTGACGGCAACGTCGGCAAGCTGCGTGCACGCGTCCTTGATGGCGTTTGTGCGCGGGCGTCCCACGGCCTCGCGAGAGAGGACCGGAGTTGTGGCGACCTCATGCTCAGTGACGACGTCCTCATCGGCGAGCACGATGCCGGCGACGCCGGCTTTCGCCAGTTCGACCGCACTTGTCGCAGCAACCGGACCGCAGCCGGCAAACATCACGGTGAACGAGCGGAGGCTGCGTTGCGTCTCGCGCGGGGTTGCACCGGAGTGCAACGCTGCGGCGGTGAGCGATGCCCGGCCACCTCCACGTGCATCGAGGAGCAAACCGCGCGCCTGGAGCGAGTCGAGGAGCGAGGGCACCGCGAGCTCCGGGAACCTCGCCGTTAGCTCGTCAATGGACGCCGTTCCGTCGAGAGCCCCAAGCAGCCCCACAACAGACGCTGCGCGGCCGGTCGCAGTGAGAACCACCGTGCGGCCGGCATTGCAGACCTCGACGCGATCACGGTCGAGCGGCACACCGTGATACAGGCCGGCCAAAAGCGGCCGCTCGAGACGTCGCGCCACGGAATGCCCCAGCTGTCAGCTTGCCGCTGGCGGGCGAACGTACGACCAGAGCGCGCTGTGCGGTGGGCTCAGCGCGCTCCGCCGCTGCCGCCGTAGTCAGTCGTCGGTGTCGTCCAGCCCCTCGGACGCCAGGCATCCGGGCCGGCACCGCGCCCCCGCCTCCAGGGGCTCGTCCGTCAACTCCTCAACGACCACATCAACGCTTTCCATGGCGGCCACTCCTGTGCGCTGGGTCCACCCGCCCGGCAGAGGCACGTGGATTGCCGGATTCTGCCTTGTAATTGTAGGGCAAATGTCCTGCACCGCGCTAGTCCGAGATTGCCAATCAAGGCTAATCGCCGCCCTACCAGTCTGGACGCTTTGATGCAATCTGCGACTGCAATCGGCCGGCGGCGTCATGTCTCTTTCCGCTGTCAGGCGATTGGAGAGGGCAGCAGGTTCAGATGCGATTCTGCGAGCGGCGCCGCCAGCAAGCCCAGGCCGGCCAGACTGGTGTAAAGGCGATCGCCGCCAAGCCGGGGAAACCTGGCGTCGGCGCTGGCGTCGACCAGGCCGGGGACGATGACGCGAACCACGCGATAGCCGGCCGCCGCGACGTCCGCGGTGGTCAGCTCAACGACGATGAGATCGAGACTGCGCTCAGCCAGGGAGTTGGCGATGCCGTCGAGCGCGTCGCGAGCGCTGACCTCGGGAGCACGCGGCAGATCCGCGAGGCGTACGCGTTCGCCGCCCTCGACCACGTCGCGGAGCAGCCGCGCCCCGGTTGCGCCGGCGAAAAAGTTCGCGTGATCGTCAAACGTGCGCACGCGGTCCGGTGGCAGCGCAGGGCGGTCTGTGAAACGGGCGCGCATCTGCGCCGCCTCACAGAGGGCCTTGTACGCCGCGGATTCATGATCGAGGCGGGAGGCGGCGCCAATCGCGGCATGCGGCGGGTCAGTTTCCGACCACGCCACCGCCATCACCGTCGGGCACGGTGAATCCGTGGGCACGTCGTAGAGCGCCACCGCAGTCTCGGGGCCAAACCCGTCACGCACGAGGGCGTCAATCGATGTGTCGCGCGGATCAAGTCGCCGCAGCTGGATCGCGTTGGCCCACGCGATGCAGACCGCATCGCGCTCGAGGCACTCGTGCGTGCCCGCCAGGATCGCCGGCGCGAGGGCCACGTGCGCTGCGATGCCGGTGCTCGTCACCTCGGCGACAAAGTTGTTCGGCGCACCGTGCGGATGTGTCAGATACACCAGCGCCGCAGGGATCCAGACCGGTGCCGCGGTGCTCATCGACCAGCCCTGGCACCAGTCGATCACCGAGTCCTCGGTCAGCGGCGCGAGCTTGGGCTGCTCGCCATACTGTCGCGCCGAGTGCATCGCGAGACAGGCTGGGTCGACAGCCACCTCACGCAACGCCGCATATGACGACCGGCGCAGGCGACCGGGCGGCGCCGGCGCCATCGACACGTAGCTCTCGACCGCTTCCGAGATTGCCGCAAGCCGAGCGAGCTCCGGGTCGCTCGACACCCCGGTGCCCGTTGCGCGCGCCAGAAAGCGCCAGCCGGGAAGCCGACGGGCTCCTGCTGCGGCGTAGACATGCAGCTCGGCGCCGTTGCGGTTCGAGACCAGCGGCATGCATACGCTCACGATCCCGAATCGCCGGCCCAACACGCGCGCAGCAGCAGCCCGTGACGCCGAGAGCAGATCGTCACGGTCCGGACCAAGGTGCAGACCCGTGCCGATCTCAGTGAGCATGCGTCGATGCCCGTTGGCGGTCAGCGACGGCAGCGCGCAGCGCATCGAGATCGACCTTGCCGACTGCCGTACGGGGGATCGCTGCAAGGACGCAGAGCTCGTCAGGCAGCTTGTGGTGAGCGAGATCGGCGGCAAGCCGGTGTCGCAGGTCGCTCAGTGACACAGTCGCCGATGCGGCCGGTACAACGCATGCGCAGATGTTCTCGCCGAGCACCGGATTCGGCGTCCCGATGACCGCGGCGTCCGCGACGCCTGCGCAGCGCAGCACAGCCGCGGTGACCTCGGTGGGGTCGACCTTGAGACCACCGCGATCGATGAGGTGCTTGATGCGGCCCATCACGTGCAGCCGACCGGCCGCGTCGATGCGGCCGAGGTCGCCCGAGTAGTACCAGCTGCCTCCGTCACCCGGGCGCGAGCCTGCGTACCCATCGGCCCTTGGAGACTCTTCACCCCAGTGACGAACCGGAGCGATCGTGCGGTTGAACGCGATCTCACCCACGTCGCCCGCGGGCAGCGGTGTGCCGTCATCGGCAACGATGCGCACCTCGTTCGGTGCGGGCCTGCCCACCGAGCCGCACAGCATGTCCTCGCGATCGGTCGTCAGCACACCGACGCCCTCACTCGAGCCGTACATGAGAAGAAACTCGATGCCGAGCCGCTCGAACATCTCGGCCAGCTGCTCCGGCGTGAACGTCGACGCGCTGCCCACTCCGGCGCGTAGGCTGCTCCCGTCATGTAGATCGGGGTCGAGGTCGCGGAGCAGCAGGATGTAGTGCGCCGGCGCGCCGCTGATGATGCTGACCCGATCAGTGCTGATGCGCCTCAGCGACGCCTCGCTCGAAAAGGACTCTTCGAGGATGACCCGCCCCCCGCTGAGCAGCGCCATCACTGCCATCGACAGCCCGAAGGCATGTGCCAACGGCAGGTGAACCAGATGGATGTCGTCGGGTCCGAGGTTGAGCATCGCCGCAGTTGCTTGCCAGCCCTCGAGAAACGAGGCGTGATCCGCCATGGAGCCCTTGGGTGTGCCGGTCGTGCCCGATGTGAACAGGAGCATGGCTGTGTCCTCGGGAGCGGGTGCAATGCTTGCGGGAAGGAGCGCGCGATCACTCGATGCGGTCGTGAGATCGCTGAGACTGATGATGCCGGCGAGAGCGCGGACATGGCGGTCGTCGAGGACGAACACGGTGAGCGCAGGACGCCGTGCGCGGAGCCGCCGCACGAGCTCGCCGGTGTTGTCCAGATTGCCGGTACGCGGCTGCAGCAGCACGGCACTCGCATCGGTGTGATCCACGAGCCACTCGAGCTCACGGGCCGTGGCCGCGTGATCCACACCCACGTGGATCGCCGACACAGCCCACGCGGCACCGAGCGAGATGACGTGCTCTGGACAGTTGCCAAGCTGGCAGAGAACCCGGTCGCCGCGGCCGATGCCGACCCGCTGGTACGTGCGTGCCAGTGTCGATATGCGGGCCGCCAGCTCACCGTATGTCATGGTCGCGTCGCCGTGGGTGATCGCCGGCCGGTCGCGCCATCGTGCACACGCATCCGCGAGCGCGGCATGAAAGGTGGTGGCCGTCATGCGGTGAAGTGCCAGGGTGCGGCGGGGACCGCACATCCTCCCGGCCCTCGGCGCAGCAGGGAGGCGGTGTGCCCCGACGTCTCCAGTGTGGCGAGATCGGTGCAGACGCGGACGGCGGAGACATCGCGGGCGGCAAAGCGCGTAATCCATTCGTCGGCTGTAGTTCCCTGCACACGATCGGCGATCCGAGGGCGCGCGTCTGCCGCTATGGCGGCGCGTCCGGGCAGTCCGCAGACGGCGAGCGCGCGATCCATCGAGTCGCCGTCGGTCGCGCTCACCAGGATCCAGCCGTCGGCAGCTGCGAGCGGGCGATCGAAGGCATGCCAGCTGGGCCGGGCACCGCGCGGCGTCGTTCGCGACCCCTCCTGCTGCAGCGTCATCGCAGCCGACAGCAGCGACGTCTCGACTCGGCATCCGCTTCCACCGAGCTCGCGCTGCACGAGCGCAGCGAGGATCGCCTCGCAGGCGATCAGCCCTCCCATCGTGTCGACGATGGTGAGGAGCGTGGGGAACGGCGGCTCGTCAACCGGGTGCAGAGCCGCCCCGCACGCAGTGTGCGCCTGAACCAGGTACTCCGTGGCGACGTCCGCGCTGCTCGATGCTGCGCTGCCCCACCCTGATGCGTGTGCCCAGACCAGAGATGGATGTCGTGCGAGCAGCGTGTCCGCGTCGAGTCCAAGCTGGTCGGCGCGACTGCTTCGCCAGTTGTGAAGAAAGACGTCCGCAGAGGCAATCAGCTCCGCGAGGGTTTCGCGTCCGCTCGCGCTGTTCAGGTCGAGCTCGACCGGCTGCTTGTCGTGGTTGTAGGTGACGTAGAAGGCTCCGTCATCACCGGCACGCGGCGGCGCGATACGGCCGGGGTCGCCGCCGGGAGGTTCGACCTTGATCACGTCGGCGCCGAGCATGCGGAGCAGCAACCCGGCGAGGGGACCCTGCAGACGAGACGTGGCCTCGACCACACGGATGCCGGCGAGGGGAGCGTCGATTGTCGGAGCCGATCGCGGCGCGCGAGCACCATGGGAGTGACCGACTCCTCGACGGAAGGACCACGGAACCCGCGGAAGCGAGGCGTCAGCCGTCACGTCCTCGACGGAGCGAAGCCTGCGAAGGGCGATGCCGCTCTGATCGGCAATCGTCGTGACTTCCTCGAGAGTGAGTCGCGCAAGGGCGTTGTTCAACTCAGCGGGCAGATGGCATCGTGCCGTCGTGTACCGCAGGGCGAAGAGCAACGACGAGGTGTCGAGGTTCACATCGACGGCGCCCACGCGGGTCCAGAACTCATGCCATGACTCGGTGGTCAACGCTTCGATCTCGACCCAGGAGCCGTCCAGTGTGGCAAACGGCGGACCGGCACCGTCGCCGTCCGCCGGCAGACACCAGTCGTCGCCGCATGTCGCATACGTGATGTGGTGAGCGAGGAGCAGCAGGCTCGCCTCGACCACGGAGGTCTCGACACGCGACACGCGCATGCCACGCAGCGTTGCCAGCCGCGCTGCGAGAGCTGCCTGTGCAGCAACGACGCCCGCGCACACCGACGCCACGTCGAGACCGAGGCGCTCGGGAACGCCGTGTTGGCGGCCATGCGCCTCCATCAACCCGGACACGGCCTGCACCGCGGCCTCGGAGGATGGCATCGACACAGCACCTTCAGCAGCGTCGGCAGTCCAGCCGATCGAAACTGCGGGCGGGTCCGGCGCGGCTGATCCGTCGAGGAGACGGAGGTGTTCGGTGCACACGCTCGTTGCCAGCTCTGGAGCAGCATTTCCTGACCACAACGCCACGCGTGAAATCATAGTCTCAGCGCAGAATGCGGACGGTGAAGGGTTTGTTCACCCGCGGGCTGTGGACGAATGCCAACTTCATGCGGCTGTGGGGCGGCGAGAGCATCTCGATGATCGGCTCGCAGATCACGCTGCTCGCCCTGCCGCTCACCGCCGTCCTCGTGCTGCACGCCACACCCGGGGAGATGGGCGGGCTCGCCGCGTTGGAGTACGCGCCCTTCCTGTTGTTTGGTCTCGTGGCCGGAGCCTGGGTGGATCGCCTGCAGCCGCGGCGGGTGATGATCGTCGCGGACGTCGCGCGGTGCATCGTACTCGTGCTCATTCCAGTGTTCGCCGCCGTCCATGCGCTGTGGATCGGCGAGCTGTACATCGTCGCCTTCGCGGCAGGGGTTGGCACGGCGTTCTTCGATGTGGCGTACCTCGCGTTCGTGCCGGTCGTCGTCGGCCGCGAGCAGTTGCTGGATGCAAACGCGAAGTTCGAGGGCAGCCGCGCGTTTGCAGGTATCGTCGGCCCGGGCGCCGCCGGGCCGCTGGTGCAGCTGCTGACGGCGCCGGTGGTGCTGCTCGTCGACGCGGCATCCTTTCTGGCGTCTGCGTTCTTTCTCGTCCTCGTGCGGCGCCACCGCGATGACCGAAGCCGGAATGCGCAGCAGACAAGCATCCTGCGCGAAGTCGTCTCGACTCTGGGCACGGTGGCGCGTCATCCCGTGCTGCGCGCACTTGGCGGCTGTGTGGGCACCTTCAATCTGTTTTCCAGCATGGCCGTGGCCATCTACGTGCTCTACGTGACCACGGTGCTCGGAGTCACACCGGCGCTGCTGGGCCTGATCACCGCGGTTGGTGGCATTGGGGCTCTCGCCGGCACCACCTTTGTGGTGTATGCCGGGCGCCGCGCGAGCTCGGGGCGCGTCATCACCGGCGCGATCCTGCTCAGCGCACTTGGCACGGCCACGATTGCGGCAGCGCGGGGAACGTCAGTTCTCGTGACCGTGGTGCTTACGGTTGCGCAGGCGGTGGTGGAGCTGGGGGTCACCGCCACCGTGGTCAAGGTCGTGAGCCTTCGGCAGGCGATGACGCCTATCGGTGAGGAGGGACGGATCAGCGCGACGATGCGCTTTCTCATCTACGGCACCGTGCCGCTCGGAGCGCTGCTCGGCGGGTTCCTTGGCCAGGCACTGGGGTTGCGAACCACGGTCCTTGTTGCCGCGGTGGGTGAGAGCCTCGCGCCCCTCTGGATTGTGCTGTCTCCAGTGTGGACAATGTGAAAGAAAGATAGAGAGAAGGACCGGATGCGGCACGGCGCCGCATCCGGCTCTCAGGTCAGGTGGTGATCACTTGGTTGTGATGAAATCGATGTCGTTGGACCGCTGTTGAGTGAACCACACGGTATGCGGCATGCTCGGCGGTCCTGTCGATAGCCCGACGCCGCCGCTGTCGTCAGGATTCGGAGGCGCGATCTCTGTGATCTTGCCCTGCATCGTGATGCGCCCGAGGCCCGGGGCATTGATGTTTGATTCGCTGAACCACATCGCGCCATCTGGGCCGGCAATGATGCCAGCAGGGCCCGGATTGCCGCTCTTCAAGGGGAACGCCGTCACCTTGCCGCTCGTGGTCATGCGATTGATCGTGTTGAGCTCCGCATCGGGAAACCAGAGGTTGTGATCCGGGCCCACGGCGAGGCCGGCCGGCTCGGTGAAACCATTCTTCTCAGGTGTGGGGAAGCTCGTGAAGGCCCCGGCCGTCGTCAGCCGCCCAATGTTCCCGGCACCAGAGAACGAATTATCCGTGAACCAGAGGGCACCGTCGGGACCGGTTGTGATCGCGCCGAGCTCGCTCGCGAGTGACGGCAGCACGAACTCAGTGAACCCGCCACCAGTGTCGACCCGGCCGACGGCGGTGGTAGGTTCGCCACAGCAAGGCGATTCCACAAATGCTGTGAACCAAAGGGCCCCGTCGGGCCCGAGCGTCAGAGCATTCGGAGACACGTTTGCCGGTCCGCTCGTCAGCTGGACAGGAGGAACCGGGTACTCGGTGACATTCCCCAATGTGTCCATCGCGGCCACGTTCGCGCCGGCTCCGTCAAAGAACCACAGGCGGCCGTCCGGGCCGGTCACGATGTTGCCGCTAGAGGGGGGCGTGGGGACGTGGAATCCGGTGAACTGACCGCTCGGCGTCAGCATGCCGATGTCGAAGTTGGGCGTCTCGCAGCACGGCGTGACGATGGTGAACCACATGTTCCCGTCCGGGCCTACTGTGATGTTGAACGGGCCGTGCGGCGGCGGCAGGTTGAACTGGGTGATGACTCCCGTCTTGGGCGGGGTCGACGCGAAACCACTGCTCACGGTGACGGACAACAACACAGCCACGACGGCCGCGATCAGCGCAAAGCGTGTGTGTCTCATCTCTAGCTCACCGTGATGAAGCCGATACGACCAGCGCCGCTGTCGCAGAACCACACGTTCCCGTCAGGTCCCGCAGCGATACCGATCGCGCCACCGTTCTCGTTGCGGGGTGGACCCGGCTGTCCATTGTGCCCGTATATCGGGAGCGGGTACTCCGTGACCTGTCCTTTGAGTGTGATCCGACCGATGTTGTACGTGACGCCGTTATCTATTGACTGGTTCTCGCCGAACCAGAGGTTGCCGTCCGGACCCGTCGTGATGTAGAACGGCCCGTCGCCCAAACCAGACGGCGTGGGAAACTCCTTCATCGCCCCACTCGTCGACATCCTCGTGATTTCGCCCGTGAAGTTATCGGTAAACCAGAGATTGCCGTCTGGACCGACGGTTATTCCTTCCGGACCGCTGTTCTTAGTCCTGACCTTGAACTCTTTGATCTTGTGCGTCAGAGGGCTAATTCGGCCGATCTGGTTCGCGCCCGCCTCGGTGAACCACATGTTGCCGTCGGGGCCGGCGACGATCCCGTCGGGGAACGCCTGCGCCGTGGGGATGGGGAACTCAGTGATGGCGCCGGTCGACGGGTTGATGGTCCCGATGTTGTTGGCGTCCTCGGTGAACCACAGGTTGCCGTCGGGCCCTGGTGCGATGGCAAAGGGCCGGGAGTACGACGTTGGCGTGGTGTACATCGTAAACGCTAGCGTGGTGGGGTTGAAGCTGCCGATGCGGCCGAGCCCGCCGTTCTCCGTGAACCAGAAATTGCCGTCGGAGCCAACGGTGATGTTGGACTCGAGATTGTCGAATCCAGCGCCTGGCACCGCGTACGTGGTGACCACCTGCGTGGTGGGGTTGACGTTGGCGATCTTGCCGAGGAACTCCTCGGTGAACCACATGTTGTGGTCTGGTCCTTGGACGAGGCCCCACGGCGTCGAAAAGAAGCCCAGTGACGGTAGTTCCGTAACGGTGCCTGCTGCGGCAAATGCCGGCGAGCTGTCAGCCACCAGCATGCCGGCCAGCAGCACGCCCGCCGCTGCTACCACTCGCCGAAATCGCTTCATGCGCACCCCTTCCCGAACTTCATATTCCTTCCCCTTAGATGACGATGAATGTTTCCTTATGGTCGGCGCGCGCCGACCTCAGACTGGCTCGAGCCGCGGCTGCGCCGGCCGCGGCAGTCCCTCCTAGGTGATGGTGAATGTGTCGTGCTGCGTGCCCGACCCACCCTTGACTGGCTTGGTCTCCATGCCGCACACGCTGTGCGTGCCCATCGAGGCGCTCGGAATGGCGAAGGTCACGCCGCTCCACGCCCCGCTGCCACTCGCGGTGACGCTCCCGAGCGTGAGCACACCCTTGAAGCTCATGCAGCTGCCGCTCGTGCTCTTGGCGAAGTGCATTGCGTAGGTGGCGTTGGCCACCAGCCCGCTGGCGGTGGTGGTGATCCTCGTTCCCACCGAACCCGAGGTTGGGCTGATCGTCAGCTGCCCCATGATGTTGGTGCAGGCGAAGACCACCATGGCGGCCCAGACCAGTGCTCCCCCTGCGAGTCCACCGGCCGCGACCCCCCCTGCGGCGGAACGCCGCCAGTCAGGATGCCACCTCATCGCTTCACTCCCTCCAAGGGTTCCCGATCAGCCGCGCTATGGGACCACATCACCTACCCTCAAGTCAAGAGTTTTCTTAACCCCACTAGCGCGAGTAAATGGTGGCGGCATATAGTTCAGTGATGAGGTCCGACCGCCGGCGCGCCGAGGACGGCCAAAAAGGGCCTGGCGCCGGCGCGCTTCCGGTCGAGCCCCGCAACGGCCCGCTTCCGGCGGATCTCGTCGAGCTCGTTCAGGACCACTTCCGGCTTCCGCTCTACGAGACGCGACTTCTCCTGGCGCTGATGCGCGCCGGCTCGGCGACCACCCGTGAGCTTGCGAGTTTGACAGGTGTGCCCCGCACCGCGATGTACCAGGTCCTGGAGGGGCTGCACAGCAAGGGGTTGGCGGAGCGCCTGGCGCAGGACGGGCCGGCGGTGTGGGCGCCCGCGGAGCGCGAGGACATCTTTCTTCGCCTCGACGCGGAACCGCGGGCGGAGCTCGAGCAGCGGCTCCGCCGCTACGACGACGAATCCGGGCGCATCCGCGACCTGCTTGTGGAGGCCTTTCCGCCGGCGCCCGACGTCACGCGGCCGCACATTCACGTGCTGCATCGTGCCGTCCACGTCAAGCAGGCCTACGACCGCATCGTTCGCGACGCGCGCGAGGACCTCGTGATGTTCACGCGTCCGCCGTATGCCACCAGAGCCGGATATGTGAACCCGGCAGTCCTCGACATGCTCCGGCGCGGCGTCAAGACGCGCGTCCTCTATCAGGAGGGCGACGATGACGATCCGTCGTTTGTCACATATCGGAAGCACGGCGTCGAGGCGCGTGTCGCTGCCCACCTGCCCGTCAAGCTGGTCGTCGCTGACGGGAGGGTCGCGCTGGTCGTGTTGACCGATCCCTCCGAGGTTGGCTATCCGACCACCATGCTCATCGACCACCACGGATACGCCTCGGTGCACGCTCGCTACTTCGAGGACCTGTGGGGTGCATCGCATCCGTTCACGCCGGGAAGTAACGGAGCTGACGCAACGCAGGCGAACCCCGATACCCGGACCTCGACCCCCGCGACGCCGGGTGGGTCCCGCCGGAGCGTGTCAACAGCAGCGAAGGGCGCACGCCGCGTCCAACAAACGGCGACGACTCCGGCCCAATCGAGGCACCGTCGCTCTCGTTAGCGGATCGGTGTCAGCGGACGCGGAACTCGGCGCCCATACCCATAGCCGCATGTGAGCCCTCGGGACCGATGAAGAAGTCAACGAAGGCCCAGCGCCCGGGCGTGAGGTAGGCCGCGAACGTGTCGCGCTTACCGGGCTGCAGCGGCGGAGAGCTGACCAGCTCTTGAACCACACGCCTATCGGCCCCTCGAAGCTGGGCCTGGATCGGCGGGAAGTCTGCGGGAAGCGGGATAAGCGCCAGCTGATGGTACTGGCGGCCGGCGTTGCTGATCTGGAAGACCACGCGGCCGCGAGGGATCGAGCTCCCGTTGAAGTCGAACCAATAGTCCCTCATCGCCACATCCACCGTCGGCGGCGACGGCGGCAGTCCGGCGGTGGGTGGGGTCGCACACGACGCGAGCGACACACCGGTGGCGCTGGCGATCGCCGCGCCAGCGATCCACCGCGTCGCGCGGCGCATCATGGTCATGGTGGCCACTGCGCCATGGGCGATCGGCCGCGCCGCGACCTGTCCTGAGCTGGGGCACGCCGGGAGCGCGAGCACCACCAGACGATCACGACGGCCGCAACGACGCCCGTGCCGGCAAGACCAAGCGCTACCCAGCGAATGGCGGCGGCGGGGCCGGACGCTCCAGCAAAATCGATCTCCGTCGCCATGACGTCCTGAGCCTTGATGCCGCGTCGCGTGTTGCTAGTATCGGTCCACGCTGCGAGCGCTCGGCTGTCGTCTGAGACTAGCCCGAGACGGGAACCGAACTCGACCAGTCCGTGAGCCGAGGGCACGAGGTAGCGCGGTCCTACGATCGAGCTGAACGTGACTTCGTTGATCTGCACATTGCGGGAGAACGTCTCGCCACCATCGGCCGACCACGTGTAGACTACGTTGGTGCCAATGTTGTCGGTATTGCCACGCCGGTCGTAGAAGATCGCGTCGATTCGACCGGATGGCGAAACGGCAAGTTGGGGCAGGTATTGGTCACGGCCATTGTGGACCGGGTCATCGTTGAGCCGCAGCGCCCGCTCCCAAGTTCGCCCGCCGTCGATCGATCGGCGCAAGAAGACATCCCAGTCTCCGTTGCGTGCGTCATGCCAGGCGATAAAGAGCCGGCCCGAGCCATCGGCGGCGAGCGCTGCCGGAGGCATGGTGAAAATCAGCATCACACGGCCCGGCGGCACGATGTGCGAATCCACCACGACGCCACGCGTGAAGTGCTGGCCCGCATCTGTCGAACGCGTCAAGACGAGCGACCAGGTACTCGCAGTCCACTGCGGGCCGTCCAACCCCAGGTAGTCGCGGAGGTCGTTTCCCAGGTCGTAATAGACGATGTCGACTGAATGGTCGGGCCCCAGAGCGAGAGCCGGGGCGACGGCATGAGCGCGGCTTGGATCGTTGATCTGCACCGGCTTGGAGAAAGTCATTCCTCCGTCGTCGGAGTATGCGGTCAAGATCGGGTTGCTCGTTGCTGGCAGACCGCCGGTGGGTGCGGATGTTCCGGCCTGGAGCCAGACCAGGTGGATGCGGCCCGCGTCCCCTTCCGTCCGGTCGATGGCCATCCGCACCTGGTAGCGCTCGGGACCGAGAACTCTGTGGGGCGTACTGAAGGTCCGGCCCCGGTCGTGTGAAGTAGTGATGAAGGCGCCCATGGGGCTGTTCCCACTGCTGGCGAGGCCGACGAAGAGATAGTAGAGAGTGCCATCGCTTCCAAATGCAAGCTCAGGTGCGTAGCAAGTGTCCGCTCCCCTCGGAAGTTTTGGAACCGGCTGCACCGTGAGCCAGCCGCGGCCACCATCACCAGACACCTGCAGGCTGCAATTGAATGGAGCGTCCAGACGGTTGGCCAAGACGACAAAGCGAGCCTCGGTGGGATCAACGGCTAGTTCAGGCGAGTTGTTGCTGACAGCCCGAATCAGGTCGGTTGTGGTAACGGGTACCTCGGACGCAACGTGAGGGTTGGTCCCGAGAGATCCCGCCGTTGACCGCCCAAAGGCGATCGCGATCGTGGCGCCGGCGAGCGCCAATGCGACTGTTACTGCTAGTCCCGCTACCGTCCGTCGAGCTGAGAACAGGCTGCCAAGGCGAGCGCGCGGCGCTGCCCTGGCAGCCTTCAGACGCATTGCGCTATGTAACCGTCAAGGGTGCCTGGTTCCCGTTAGTCGACGATGTGTCGGAAAGGCACACGCCGGATTCCTGGTGCCCGGGCGGGTTGTTGTTGGTGCCCTCGTTCGAAGACAGACTGAACGGTCCGGCGATCCCCGCCGATGAGCTGAACAGCGTCATGCTACTGCCGCCGCCCTGTGCTCCGGTGGCCGAAGCCGTGATCAATCCAGACGTATTGATTTTCACCGAGCCGACAGTCTTAACGCCCGAAGTACCACCAACGTCCCAATCCATGCAGTCGTAGTTCGGATCCCCTCCCCAGGTCGTGTGGCTGGTGTACCCGACCGGTATGGTGTTCACGTCGTACCAGATGTCAGCGGTGCCCTGGTTGAGGCTGTTGGACCCCGATTTTTCCGCCTCGACGTAGAAGGTCCCCGTGCTATGCGGTGCTGTCGATTGGGTCGAATTCACCGTCTGCGTCATCGCTTGCGACCCATTCCATGAGTCTTTTCCGGTCACGATGACGCCGCTGCTGCTCGTGCATGATCCGTTTGGTGCGGTTCCTGAGCAGCCTCCCGTGCCAGATCCCCAGACCTGGAGCAGCCCGACATAGTTCGTGCATGCAAACACGACAGTCGCCGCCGCAATCAGCGGGACTGCCGCAATGCCGGAGGCGACTCCGACCTTCCCTTTAACGCTGCGCGTGAGTCTCATACCTCTACCTCTGGGG
Source organism: Candidatus Dormiibacterota bacterium (assembly GCA_036378495.1). GTDB lineage: Bacteria > Chloroflexota > Dormibacteria > Aeolococcales > Aeolococcaceae > JAFALX01. The sequence goes on along the minus strand of DASUWI010000109.1, from coordinate 9,067 downwards.
CCCGCCGCCGGGCCATCGCGCGGATGGTGCTTTCGCCGTACCGGCGAGTCAATATTTTCTTCATGCACCTAGCACGAGTGAAGTTTTGGGACGCTGCTGGTATAGTCCGGCGGGATGGAGTCGGATCGCCGTCGAGCCAAGGGGGCCAGCTCCGGCCCCTTGACGGTCTGCCGCGCTCGGCGGCGAACGGCAGGCAGGTGGTTCGAGCCGCGGCTCATGAAACCCGGCGACCACAACATCCCGCCATCGGCATCTGGCACCGACGGCTTCCGAACACCCCATCCTGAACCGGGGGGATCCGCCCCGCGCGGATCCCTCCTCGCTTTCGAGCCATCTGGCGCGGCAGGTCCGCGGTGGCCATAATCGCGGCGCGGTGGAGGGAGTTCGTTGTGGGGCACGAAGCACGGCCGTGATTCGGGGATCGTTTGGTGTGGGCATAGCTCGCGTGCGGAGCGCCGCGCTGCTGATTGCGCTGGCGGCGGTCGTGCTTCTGCCCATCGTGATGGCTCCCTTCGGAGGCCGTGCCGATGCTGCGACGGCATGGACCTCCACTGCGGCGCTGCCAGCGCCTCGCACAAACGCGACGACCACGCTGCTGCGCAACGGACAGGTGCTCGTTGCCGGGGGGGTAGACGACCTCTCCCAGCCGCAGGCCACCGCCTACCTATACAACCCGGCGACGCAGACGTGGACGCAGGCGAGCTCGATGCACACGGCGCGTTCCTCGCATGCGGCTGCTCTGCTCGCCAATGGCACCGTGTTGGTGGCCGGGGGAACGACGACTGCACAGAATCAAACCCCGCCCACGGCAACAGCCGAGGTCTTTGATCCCGCGACGTCGACGTGGTCGAGCGTGGGCTCCATGGCCGCGCCTCGCTGGGGGTTTGCCGCGACGACTCTGAGCAATGGGAAGGTCTTGGTCGCCGGCGGCGAGAACGCGGCAACGGATGGTTGCATCTGCGAAGAGCTCAGAACCGCGGAGCTCTACAACCCTGCAACGCGCACGTGGAGCGCGGCGGGGTCGATGTCACAGGGCCGGACGAACCCAACGGCCACCCTGCTGAGCAGCGGTGACGTGCTCGTTGTTGGCGGCTATCGCGGACAGAAGTTCGACACGTCGGACCCGCTTGCAGACAGCGAGGTGTACGTCGGCTCCACCGGGCAGTGGCGGCTGACCGGCGACATGATCATCCAGCGGCAGCTGCACGAGGCAACATTGCTCCCCGACGGGCGGGTATTCGTCGCCGGTGGGCTCCCCGCCAACCTTTTCAACGTATCGGGGCACGTCACGCCGACCACCCCCGATGCGGAGTTCTACGAGCCCAATGCGACAGACCTAATCACGGGTCGGCAGGGGACTTGGGTGCCGGCATCCCCCATGCCGAGCGGCCGCGCGCAGCACGGTCAAGCGCTGCTGGCCGATGGTCGCGTGCTCGTCGCCGGCGGCGTCGATGACAACGAGCAGGCGATCAACTCGGCGTTGCTCTACGACCCGGCCACCGATGCGTGGTTGGACGCCGGATCGATGCTCACCGCGCGCAGCGCATTTGCCGTCGTCCGCTTGAGCACACAGCCGTGCGGCAGCGTTTGCAACGATGTCCTGGTGGCGGGGGGCGCCAGCGGGAACGGTCTCCTCCTTGGAGCGGGAACGGCTGCGGCTGAGCTGTTCACGGCGCCAGCGTCGGCGGCTGGGGCCGCGTCCGGCGGAAGGAACGGCGCCGCTGCTGGTGGCGTCCCAGTCCCGGATACGGGGAGCGACGGCATCGGCTGGTGGCCGCTCAGCGCAACCGCCGCAGTTGTCGTCAGCGTGCTCATCCTGTTCTGCGCAGGCCGCGCTCGGGTCAAGAGATGGCGTCGCTAGCGGATCGTCGCTGGGGGCAGCGACAGCAAAGTTCGGCCTGCTCAACAACCCTTGCTGTACCAGGCCGGAGGTCGCATACTCGGGCGACCTCGTTGGTGTGTTTCGGTGGGCTGGCGCCTGCCTTCTTTGGTCGATCAGGAAAGGAGGTAACGACAATGGCCATGAGACCTCAACGAGTTTGGATCGGCCTTGGTGCTGGTCTGATTGGAGCTCTGATACCGCTGGCTGTTGTCTACGCCTGCACGCCATCCGCAACGGTGAGCGTCAATCCCGTCTACGCGGCGCCCGGGAGCCAGGTGGCGGTGAAGATCGGCCAGACGTTCAGCAGCGCCCACGTCGTGCTCTCGCTGCCCGGCAACGAGGTGGTCTGGTCGGGCTCATCTTCCGCGGACCCGGACGGTGTGGCTTCGGTGACGGTACCCGAGACCGTTCCTGCGTGGGCGCCGGGTACCTACGACTTCACGGCGACGATCACCAGTCCCGCGTATCCGGGTGACGGCGTCGTCCGCAAGGGTGCATTCGCGATCATCCCTCCTGCTCCGGATGCATCGGGGCAAAACAACGGGCCAACGCCGGTTCAGGCGTCGGGCTCTCAGGGAAGTGTGACCGGCGTAAATGGTGCGATCGCGCTGCCGCAAGGATCGGCCTCCTCGCCGGCCGTGGCCCAGGGCGATGCACCAGTGGCAGCATCTGGACCCGTGTCCGATGTTTGGTCACGGGTCGTCGCCCGCGACGGTGCTGCGCCAGTGGCGGCCGTCAGCGGCTCTGGTCAGGCCGCCGGGCAAGTCAACGAGCTACCGGTCATCTCCCCGAAGGACAACTCTCCTGACAATTCAGCCCTGACAGGACTTGCAATCGGTGCGATGACACTGGCGATCGGCGTGCCAATTGTCTTCGCCGGATTTGCGACGGCTACTGCCGTGCAGCGCAGGGCGGCGCGCGCTGCGTCGCGCAAGCGCGAAGAGTAGGTCGTAACGCCGAATGTGGTGGATGTGTGTGTGGCTCGCGGATGTCCGGGGCCACACATCCACCAATCCATCCATCGAGGCCTTGATCCGGCTCGCACGTCCGGACGACACCTCGAACGGGGCGATGTAGCCAGCCGTTCCGTGCCTTCAGCGATCGTGCGGGGCCGCCGCTTCGTTGCGCGACGCCGGCATCGCACGCAGGACCGGCTCCGCGTCGGACACGAGGTCGGCGAACTCCGCCGGATCGAGCGTTTCTTTGACGAGCAGTGCCGCGGCAACGCGGTCGAGCGCCGCCCGCGCGCCCAGCAGGACTGAGCGCGCCAGCTCGCGGGCCTCATCGACAATGCGACGCACTTCGCGGTCGATCTCCTCCCGTACCTCGTCAGCCGCCTGGGGCAGCACGATGGGCCCGACTGACTCGCTCATGCCCAGCTCCGCCACCATCATCCGAGCGAGCCGTCCCACCTCGATCAAATCCGAGTTTGCGCCTGACGTCGGTTCACCAAACACGACCTCCTCGGCGACACGACCGCCGAGCCCGAGCGCGATCCTGTCGAGCAGGCCCGATCGGGTATGTACCACACGGTCGAAGTCCTCCTGCACCAACGTCTGCCCAAGCGCGTGACCACGCCGGACGATGGAGAGTTTGCGCAGCTCGCCCGTGCCGGGCAGCAGGTGGCCGACGATGGCGTGTCCGGCTTCGTGGTACGCGCTCATACGGCGTTCGAGGTCGGTGAGAACGGAGCCGCGCGACGACACCCCCAGCATCGACCGGTCTACGGCCTCTTCGAGCAAGGATTGCCCGATCTCCTTGAGGTTGCGACGCGCCGTGAGCAGCGCAGCCTCGTTGGCGACATTGGCGAGATCGGCGCCGGAGAACCCTTGTGTGTCCCGTGCGATGCGGTCAAGGTCGACGCCGCCCGCCAACGGTTTGCCGCGTGTGTGGATCTCGAGGATCGAGCGGCGGCCGGCGCGATCCGGGAGGTCGACGAGGACGCGACGGTCGAACCGTCCCGGGCGCACGAGCGCCGGATCGAGCATGTCGATGCGGTTGGTCGCGGCCATCACGATCACCCCGGTGCGCGCCTCGAACCCGTCGAGCTCAACGAGGATCTGATTGAGCGTCTGCTCGGCCTCTCGATGCCCGCCGCCGGCGTTCGCAGCGCGTGCGCCGCCGACGGCGTCGATCTCGTCGATGAACAGGATGGCTGGTGGAAGCGACCGCGCCTCGGCAAAGAGATCCCGCACGCGCGCTGCGCCCTGGCCCACGAAGATCTCGACAAACTCGCTTGCCGCCGCCGAGAAGAACGCCGCGTTGGCGTCGCCGGCGACGGCGCGCGCCAGCAACGTCTTGCCGCATCCTGGTGGACCGACGAGCAGGATGCCGCGAGGCACGCGCGCGCCCACCTGCGCGTACCGGTCGGGATCGGCGAGGTAGTCGCGCACCTCGGCGAGCTCTGCGATGGCGTCGTCCATGCCGGCGATGTCGTTGAAGGTCACGCGCTGTTCGGACTCGGCGCGGCGGCCGATGCTTCGGGGGCGAATCGCGAGGCGGCGCTGCCGCTCGGGTGCCTCGAACACGCGCCGGAGCGCAAGGTCGAGATCGGCGTGCGTGAGCGCCGTGCGCCCCTCGCGGGCGGTGAGCAGCGCCGCGTCGTTGACGACGTTCGCGAGGTCGGCGCCGGTGAGGCCGACGGCGCGATGGGCGATGTCCTCCAGCTGCGCGTCGGTGGCGAGCGGCTTGTCACGCGCGTGCAGCTGCAGGATGGCCAAGCGACCTGACTCGTCGGGACGGTCGAGGCCCACCGTGCGGTCGAACCGTCCCGGTCTCAGCAGTGCAGGGTCGAGGATGTCGGGGCGGTTGGTGGCGCCGACAACGATGATCCCCGCGGACACCTCGAAGCCGTCCATCTCCGTGAGGATCTGGTTCAGCGCCTGCTCCTGTTCGCCGTGCGATCCCGGCACAGCTCCATCGCTGCGGGCGCGGCCGACGGAGTCGAGCTCGTCGATGAAGATGAGCGCCGGCGTGTGCATGCGAGCTTCTTTGAAGAGATCGCGCACACGTGCGGCGCCGACGCCGACGTAGATCTCGACGAAATCCGAACCGGAGATCGAGTAGAAGGACGCGCCAGACTCACCGGCGAGGGCGCGTGCGAGCAGCGTCTTACCGCAACCGGGCGGTCCGTACAGAAGCAGGCCCTTGGGGACGCGCGCGCCGACGGTGAGAAAGCGGTGCGGATCGGTGAGGAATTGGACGACCTCGCGCAGCTCGGTGATGGCCGCGTCCTGCCCGGCGATATCGGCGAACGTGAGATGACGATCATCGCGTGCGAGCTTTCGTGCACCACTGCGTACGCCGAACAAGCCGGACCCGCGCCTGTACGAGAGGATCAGATATACGAACAGCAGAACCACGACGAGGCTCGGCAGCAGGTAGCTGGCCAGGATGACCAGCGACTTGGTGCTCTGCTGATCGATGGCGACGGGCACGCCGTCCTTGGCAAGCAACTGCACGAGATCGAGGTTCGCGCCCTTGACGTTGGGCGAGTTGAACGGATGCACCGATCCGTCGGACCGGCGATATTGACCGACGACGTAGGAATCGACGTCGAGGATCTGCGCGTTCAGGATGCGACCACTGCCGGCCTGGTCAACGAGTTGAGTGAAGCTCAGCGCATCGCCGGAGACTGCGGGGCGCGAATAGTTGAGAACCTCGGCGTAGGCGGCGAGGAGGACGAGGATGACGAGCGCCATCCAGAAGCCAAGGCTTGGTCGCCGTAGCCGGTGCTTGCGTTGATATGGGCGTCCTGCGGGACGTGGCATTGCGTCAGATTACCTGCCGGTGGCGACGGACGTCGCGTGAGTTGCCATCGGCCGCCGGCGTATTCACTCAGCCGCATCCTGAGCTGTAGGCGGCCGAAGCCGCCGGCGGCCATGGGGACGGCGGCGACCACCGCGGGGTGCGGTGAGCACAACTTGCCCTGCCGCGTCGTGTATGTAACACTCCCCGCACTGTCGATTCCGTTGTGCCGATGGGGAGGCGAGGGCGTGCACAAGAAGTCAATCGGTGCTGCGATCGTTGTGGTGCTATTGGTGGGTTTCGGCGCCGTGCAGCCGGTGCACGCGGCTCCGCTCGGATGCGGCGCGGTTATCACGGCGAACACGACGCTGACGGCCGATGTGGGCCCGTGCAATCAGGGCGGCCTGGTGGTGCGTGGCAACGGCGTCACGCTCGACCTCGGCGGCCACACCGTCTTCGGGAAGCCGCGGATCGGTGACGGCGTCGGCGTCCTGCTCGACCACGTGACCGGCTCGCGCGTCACCCACGGCACCGTCATGAGCTTCGACGCCGGCGTCGAGGTGCTCGGTGGCGGCTCCAACTCCGTCGACGGGATCACGGCCAAGAACAATGTGGGCGGCGCCAAGTCCAGCAAAAACCTCGGTGACGGCATAACGATCCAGCAATCGAGCGACAACGCTGTCAGCGGCAACATTGCCACCGGCAACGGTCCGTTCTCGGGCATCAGCATCGTGGACGACGCGACGAACCCGTCGGTGGGCTCGGACGGCAACACCATCAGCGGCAACCAGGTGGTCGGCAACAACGTTGTGGCACAGGGCGTGCCGGTGGATCAGGATGACGGGATCCGCATCGAGGGGCCCAACGCGACCAACACCGTCATCGCGAACAACAGGGTTGCCGGGAGCGGACTTGACGGGATCGCCATCTTTGCCGATCAAGGTACCGGCTTCCCCAACAGCGGCAGCGTTGTCGCCGCGAACAACATCAACGGCAATGGGTTTCACAACTTCCCCCACCGCAAGGGCGACGGCGTCATCCTGTTCGGCGCACCGACGAATCCGTTGATCCTTGGCGCCGATGAGACCACCGTGGAGAGCAACAACGTCGCGAACAACGCCGCCGACGGCATCGCGGTCACCTCGCAGAGCAACAGCATCACCAGCAATACCGCGCAGGGCAACGCCGCGTATCCCGGTGTCACTGCGTGGGATCTGCACGACGGCAACACGACCCCGCCCTGTGACAGCAACACCTGGTCCGGCAACACCTTCGGGACCAGCAACCAGAGCTGTATCAGTTGACGGTCACGATGGCTGGCCCGAATGACGACCGTCAAACACAGGCGTTCGCGTTGTTCGACCACTCTTTCTGCACCATGAATCCCGCCACGGTTTTCGTCTGCCATGCGCAGATGTCGCCGATCTCGCCGTTGGCGTCGTCGTACCAGCCGTGGCCTGGCACAGGATCGGTGATGGCCTCACACATCTCGTGCGAGGTGGTCACCGTCATCGCATCGCTGACCGACATCGATCCCGTGCAACCGGCGCAACCTGCATAGGGCAAGACGCCGTAGAAGATGTTCGCGTTGATGTCATTGTGGTAGCCGCAGAACGCCTGGCACGAGCGCGTGCCGCCCTGGCTGACGCTGCTGCCCGGTGGCGGGTAGATGAAGTACAGGGTCTGCGGAGTCGGCTTGGGGATCGCCGAGTTTGTGGCGATCTCCTGCTGCAGGAAGTGCTGGATGGAGCCGTCACTCAGGGCGCGGTGCGGCACGGGTGAGGTGATCGTCGCCGTGCCGATGCGCTTGCCATGCCCGATCTTTAGCGCAGCGGTGCTGTACTCGCCGAGCTGGTCGATGAGCGGGCTGACGAGGATCGCATCGAAGAATTGATTGAGATGATCGGCGAGGGGCTTCTGTGCCGTCGTCCACGCCGGTCCCCAAAAGATGGTGAAGACCTCGATGGCGGTCAGGAGTGGTCCGCCGCGGTAGGTGAGTTGAGGCGGCGGACCGGCGAGCGCGGCGTCGGACACGAGCCCGATCTCGTCAACTTGATGCACCGGCACGATCCGGATGGGGTCACTGCGCAGCGGCAGCGCCAGATCCGCGGGCGTCAACACCTGAGCCATGGTCAACCTCCCTATGCGCAACGGCGTACGTGCTGTTTGCGTCGCTTGTGCGGATCGGAGCGTCGAGCGCCGGTCCAGATCCCTCGTGGCGCGGAAGGATACTGCGGGAGCGCACCGTTTACAACCGCCCGAACTCCCACCCAACAAACGCCGTCGACGAGAGCGACCGCGTTTCGCGTTGTCGCGTTGAATGACAGTCAGCCGGCAGATGACGTGAGAGTTACAGTAGCTGTTGGCGAGAACCTGCCAGAATATTGTGTGGGCACATTATCGTCCCGGCCGACGACGAAGCCGCCAGGCGGCGCGCGCCGCCTGACGCCTTCGGAGTGAGAGGTCAGTACGTGTAGCTGTCGGTGGACGCCACCGACGATTTCGTTGCGGCATTGTCCGCGGTGATCGTGTCAGTGCCGCTCACCGGCGGCACGAGTGGCGTGTGGTAGACGATGGTCAGCGTCCCCGATGAGCTCGTGGTGAACTCCATCGGCGTCGTGCCGAGCGTCTTGCCGCCGGAGGTCGCGGTCCCGCCGCCCGTGGTTTGCGCGAACTCCAGAAACACCTTCGCGTTCGGAATCACCGCGCCGGTGCTGCTGATCGCGCGCAGCGTGATGTTCACCGTTGCGCCACCGGCAAGCGTTCCGGTGGCGGCGATCGGCTTCGGCTGCATCGAGTACTTGTGGACGCCCGAGTAGGAGTACTCGTCGTGCGCCGTGATCGTGGCCTTGGACTTCGTGTTCTTGGCCGCAAGCCTGTCGATGCCATTGGCCGGGGGCGTGGCCGACGCGGTGTACGTGATGGCCACCAGACCCGACGAGTCGGCGGTGAAGGGTTGCGGGAGCCTGGTGAGGCCGGTCGTGCCCACCGTCGCCGTCGCTCCCGCCGGCGTGGTGAACGTCAGCCAGATGACGCTGCCGGGAACCGGGGTGTTGGTGGAATCCTCAGCCGTCACCGTGACGGGAACCGTCGCACTCGGGGCAAGTGTCCCGAAGGTCGCGATCGGATTGGGGGAGAACACGAAGTGCGACACGGGACCTGCCGCGTGCGCGTGCGTCGTGGCTCCCGCGGCCATGGCCAGCATTGCGCCCGCGCATGCCACAGCTATCGTGAAGTGGCGTCCCCTCATCATCCTGTCCCCCTTGGTCCTCGACGGCCTCTCTCGCCGTCCCTTCGTGAAATTGCTCCGTTCTGCGCTTTTGCAGCGCACGCCTCAATAGAACCAGTCGCGCCATCCTACTGCGCAAGATGAGCTGGTCGCAAGCGGCCGAGACCGTGGCGAGACCTCTGCCGTCCAAGCGCCGCCTTAAACAGCAA
>DASUWI010000108.1:0-10987 GCA_036378495.1 Candidatus Dormiibacterota bacterium | reverse complement strand
GACGACATCATCGAGGTCACCGAGGCCGCGGCACTCGGTGCGAGCCTGGCGCGCCTCGAGATCGCGTACCGGGTCACGGGCGACGGCTGATGCGGATCCCGACGTTGGAGAGCGGGCACAGCGCCAGGCAGAAGGCGCTGTTCCGGGTGGCCCGGAGGCTCACCGGCGGCGTGGCGCCACCAATCCTCGTGCTGTCCTACCGCCGCGATCACTTCGGCCGGTGGCTGGCACCCTGCTTCCAGGAGGCGATGCGCAAGGCCACCGAGTGGAGCACGTTCGAGACCGAGCTGTTCGCCGCGTTCGTCTCGACACTGAACCGCACCCGCTATTGCATGGTGGATCACACCGCGGTGGCGGTGGCCGCGTCTGGAGACGCGTCTCGCGTGGACCAGATCCTCTCCGACTATCGATCGGCGCCGATCGATGAGCGCCTCAGGGCAACGCTGGCGTTCCTCGAGAAGCTGGTGCTCGACCCGGGGGACATGACGCCGGCGGATGCCGAGTGCGCGCGCCGGGCCGGCGCGAGCAGCCGGGCGCTCCGCGAGGCGGCGTATGTCGCGTTCGACTTCAGCGTCATGGACCGGCTGGCCGACGGCTTCGGCTTCGAGGTCGAAACCGGAGGGGCACTCAGGTGGACCGCGCGAATCCTCCACCGCCTGGGCTACGGGATGGCATCCGTTCCCGGCTGACGCACCACCTCCGGCCCCACCGGTCAGTCCAGGTCGAACACGTCGCGGTACCGCTCCATCGCCGCCGTCAGCGGCGGGTGCGCGGTGAGCGCCGGATCCTCATCGAGGACGCGGCGGGCTGCGTCGAGCGCCCGCTGGGAGAGGGCCATGTCGAGTAGGTCGGCCGCCTGCATCTCCGGCAGCCCGTGCTGGCGCAGCCCCGCGACATCGCCCCCGCCACGCTCGCGCAGGTCCTCCTCGGCCAGCTCGAAGCCGCTGGTGTGCGTTGCCACGAAGTGCAGGCGGCGCGACCCCTCGGCGTCGACGCCGCCCTCGAAGAGCAGGCAGTACGACGGCCGCGTCCCCCGGCCCACGCGGCCGCGGAACTGGTGCAGCTGCGCCAGCCCGAAGCGCTCGGCGCCCTCGATGACCATCACCGACGCGTTGGCGACGTCGACGCCCACCTCGACCACGCTGGTGGACACCAGGATGTCCGTTTCGCCCGCCACGAAACGGCCCATGCGCTCCTCCTTCTCGCGCGAGGGCATGCGCCCGTGCAGCAGGTCGACACGGAGGTCGGGGAACACCACCTTCTGCAGGCGGTCGTGCTCCGCGATCGCGCTCTTGGCGCCAAGTTTGTCCGATTCTTCGATGAGCGGACAGATGACGAAGACCTGCGCCCCCGACAGCACCTGCTCGCGGACGAACGCGTTGGCCGCCTCGCGATCCAGCGGCGACACCACCTGCGTCTGCACCGGGATGCGGCCGGGAGGCAGCTCGTGCAGCTCGCTGACGTCGACATCGCCGTACACCGTGAGGGTGAGCGAGCGCGGAATCGGCGTCGCGGTCATCGCCAGGAAGTTGGGCATCACGCCCGACTTCTGGCGCAGCTGCTGCCGCTGCGCCACGCCGAATCGGTGCTGCTCGTCGACGACCGCGAGGCCCAGGTTCTCCATGACGACGTCGTCCTCGATCAGCGCGTGCGTGCCCACGATGAGCGCGTCGTGGCCCGCCGCCAGGGCGGCGATGATCTCGCGGCGCGCACGCTCACCCGTGCTGCCCACGAGCAGCCTGGGTGGCAGCCCATGCGGGGTGAGCAGCGTATCGAGGGTGGATGCGTGCTGCCGGGCCAGGATCTCGGTGGGCGCCATCACGGCCACCTGGCGCCCGGCGTGGTGCGCCATCAGCGCGGCGAGCGCGGCCACCACCGTCTTGCCGCTGCCGACGTCGCCCTGCAGCAGGCGATTCATCGGCCCCTCCTCCGCCATGTCGGTAAGGATCTGGTGGGCGGCGACGCGCTGCGCGCCCGTGAGGGTGAAGGGCAGCGACCGCGTGAACGCACGTGCCACCTCCACGTCGTACGGGATGACAACCCCCTGGCCGTGCACGCGGCGGTGCCGTGCGCGCTCGGCGGCCAGGTGCAGCAGGAACAGCTCCTCGAACGCGATGCGCTCCCGCGCCTCATTGGCCTCCTCGCGACTGTCGGGAGCGTGCACGGCACGCAGCGCCTCGCCCACCGACATCAGGTGCTCCGCCGCCCGCACGTCCGGCGGCAGCACATCCTGCAGCTGCGGGATCACCTGGTACAGCAGCGGCTCCAGGAAGTTGCGCAGCTGGCGCGACGACAGCTTGTACGTCTCGTGGTACACCGGCGCCAGCGTGCCCACGTGACGCTGGTCGCCGCGCGCCGGCTCGAACTCAGGGTTGCGGAACATGATCCCGTCGCGGTCCAGCTCCACCTTGCCGTGGACCACGACGGTGTCACCGACGTGCAGGTGGCGCTCGACGTACTGCCGGCCGAACCACACCGCGCCGGCGGTGCCGGTCTCGTCCTCGAACGCAGCCTTGACCAGCACTATTCCCTTGCGCGGGCTGCGCTGCGGCGCCGTGACGTGCCGGACGCGCACGCGCGCCGTCTGCTCCGCGCCCGGCTGCAGGTCGCGAAGCGTTGTGAGCTCGCGCGTGTCCTCGTAGCGGAAGGGCAGGTGGTACAGGAGATCGCGGACCGTGCGGATCCCCAGTCGCTCCAGCCGCTTCTGCTGGTCCGCGCCCACCCCCCGGATGTCCGTGACCGCGGACTCGGGGTTCAGGCGCTGCAGCGGGACTATCGTCGCCGGCACAGCGCCATGATGCGCGTGCCGCTGCGAGCCGGCGGTGTCAGCCGCCGCCGAGCGCGGCGATGCCCATGCCGCCCGGACCGCAGTACGCGCCGACCACGGGGCCCACCTGGCCCGTGACCACCTCGACGTCCGGCAGCGCGGCGCGGAGACGCTTCTCCAGCGCCGGGAGCAGCTCGGGCGCGCCGCAGTGAAACGCCGCGACCCGCCGCAGCGGCAAGCGTTCCTGCAGCAGCTCCGCGATCATCTCCACCCCCTGCCGCCGGCTGCGCACGCGCGCCTGGGGCGCGACCTCCCCGTCGCGCACCGTGAGCAGGGGCCTGACGCCGAGCAGCGAGCCGAGCAGCGCCTGCGCCCGCCCGATGCGGCCGCCGCGCTGCAGGTAGGTGAGCGTGTCAAGCAGCACGAAGATGGTGACGAAGCCGCGCCGCTCCTCGGTGTACCGGGCCACGGTCGCGGCGTCGTGGCCGGCTGCGATGTCAGCGGCGGCGGCGCCCACGAGGAACATAAGGCCGGCGCTCACGGTCTCGCTGTCGATGAGATGGATGCGCTCGACGTCCAGCTCGTTGCGGGCGACGTGCGCCGATTGCAGCGTGCCACTGAGCTTCGACGAGATGTGCACGCTGACCACCTGGTCGTCGGGCGACTCCAGCAGCGACGAGTACACCCGCTGGAACTGCTCCGGGGTGGGCTGCGACGTGACCGGATGTACGGTCGTGCTCTTCAGCTTGGCGTAGAAGGCGTCGGAGTCCAGGTCGACGCCGTCGAGGAACTGCTCCTCGCCGAAGCGAACGGTGAGCGGCACCACCGTCACCTTGAACGCGGCCGCCTGCGCCTGTGTCAGATCGGACGTGCTGTCCGTGACCAGATGGATCACGGGCTACTCGAGCGAGAGCACGAACGGGTAGTGCTCCTGGCCGCCGCGCTGGATCTCGAACTCGGTGCTCGGGTGGGTGCGCCGCAGCTCCTCCACCAGCGCCTCGGCCTCGTCGCCGCTGACGCCGTCGCCGCGATACAGCGTGACCAGCTCGGGCTCGCCCGATCGCTCGCGCATCGCGGCTTCGACGACGGACGCGTAGTCGGAGCCCACCCCCGCGATGCGGCCGTCGACCACGGCGATGACGTCACCCTCTTTGATCTCCTTGCCGTCGGCGAGGCTGTCGCGCACCGCGCGGGTCACCTCGACGGCCTGCACCTTCTCGATGGCGCTCAGCATGTGGCGGCGGTTGGTCTCGAGGTCCGCCGTGGGGTCGAAGGCGAGCAGCGCGCTGATGCCCTGGGGCAGGTTGCTCGTGGGCACGACGGTCACGTCGTGACCGTCGGCAAGGCTGTTCACCTGCTCCGCGGTGAGGATGACGTTGGCGTTGTTGGGCAGCATGACGACCGAATCCGCGTTGGCCGCGGTGACGCCGTTGAGCAGATCCTCGATGGACGGATTCATCGTCTGGCCGCCGGCGACCACCGCATCGGCGCCCAGGCTCTCGAAGATCTCGCGGAAGCCTGCGGCCGGTGCCACCGTGACCACGCCGATGGGCTTGGGCGGCGCATGGCTCGCGGCTGCGAGCGTGGCCGCCTCTGCGGCACCGGCGCGCTCGAGCACCTCGTGGTGCTGCGCCGTCATGTCCTCCACCTTCAGCTTGCTCAGCCGGCCGCGCTGCGCCGCCGTCCCGATCAGCACCGCCGGGTCGGTGGTGTGGATGTGCACCCGGATGAGCTCCGGGTCGCCCACCACCAGCGCCGATTCACCCAGCGCAGCGAGGTCGTTGCGGATCGCGTCCACGTCGAGGTGCTCGCCCTCGATGAGGAACTCCGTGCAGTACCCGAACCCCTCGGCGCTCTCGGCCACGGCCGCGGCGCCGCGCCGCGGCTGCAGGCCGGGCTGCGCGCTGCCGGGCGCGCCGGGCACGCGCACCGACGGCTCGCCGATGCGCCGCATCGGCGTGGCCGGCAGCGCCACCGGCACCTGCGACTCGTTGACCGCCCGAGCGAAGCCCTCGATGATGACCGCGAGCCCGAAGCCGCCCGCATCCACCACGCCCGCGTCGCGCAGCACGGCAAGCTGGTCCGTGGTGCGCTCGACCGCGGCGTGCGCCTCCTGGACCACGTGATTGAGCACCACCCGGATGTCGTCGCTCTCCGCGGCCGCGGCCTCGCCGGCCTCGGCAGCCTCCCGCACCACGGTGAGAATGGTCCCTTCGGTGGGCTTCATCACCGCCCGATAGGCGACCGTTGCCGCCTCGCGGAAAGCGCGGGCGACGCCGGCGGCGTCGACATGTGCCCGCCCCGAGACGCCCTGGGCGAGCCCGCGGAAGATCTGCGAGAGGATCACGCCGCTGTTGCCGCGAGCGCCCATCAGCGAGCCGTGAGCCGCGGCCGCCATCACCGCGTCGACTGCGTCCGGCTGCTTGGCGTGCTGCGCCTCCTCCACCGCCGAACGCATCGTCAGGAACATGTTCGACCCGGTGTCGCCGTCGGGGACGGGAAACACGTTGAGGTCGTTGATCTCCTGCTGGTTGGCCTCGAGCCACGAGAGCGCGGCGCGCAGTCCGGCGAGCGCCTGCTCGCCGTTGACCTCGCGCAGCGGACTGCGCAGCAGCGTCAGCTCCGACGCGGTCTCAGAACCGGACACCGTCGCGCTCCATGTGAATGCCCTGCACGTTGACGTTGACCGCGAGCACGGGCAGCCCCAGCGTCTTCTCGAGGTGGTAGCGCACCGCGCTCATCAGGTTGTGCGCCACCTCGCTGATTCGCGTGCCGTACTCGACGATGATGTACAGCTCCACCGTGACTCCGCCGGGGGAGACCTGCACCTGGACGCCCCGGTGTGTGTTCTCGCGATTCAGCCGCTCGGCGATGCCGTCACGCAGACCGCGTGCGGCCATGCCCACGACGCCGTAGGTCTCGTTGGCCGCGTGCGCCACGATCGACGCCACCACCTGCGGCGACACCTCGATCCGGCCCAGCGAGGCCGTCCGCGAGAGCGCGTCACCGCTTCTGACCTTGCTCTTCATGCTTCATCCATAAGCCGTCTGAGGAGGCTGTGTTATCCTCGCGATCGATTCCCCGCCGTTGCCGGAGACGGCGCCAGCAGAGCGCGATCCCGCACGGCCGGTTTTTCAGCGAACCACCAGAGCATACCGATGTCGCAGCGCTGCGAGTTGTGCGGCAAGAAACCCATGACCGGGCACAACGTGAGCCACTCGAAGGTGCACACGCTGCGCCGGTTCATGCCCAACCTCCACACCGCGCACATCACGGTGAAGGGCCGAGTGGTTCGCGCCCGCGTCTGCACCCGGTGCCTGCGAACGCAGGCGAAGGCGGCCCGCTAGCCCGGTTTCGGGCCTACGCGGCGCTCGTGCACGAGCAGGTGCACGTGACCTCGATGCGGACTCCCACGCCCCACACGGCGCCCGGCTCGGCGTCGCTCTGCTCCGCTGCGCAACAGTCGCAGTTGCAGGTGCAACTGGTGTCGGGCTTGGTCGTCTCCGTGGTGGCGGCGTTCTGCGTGCTCATGGCAATTTCCCTCGTGATGACGCTGGCCGGCGGCTCAACGCCACCCTAAACCCTCAAGTGAGGTTGAGAGTCAAGCGCCGGAGCGAGCCGCCTCGCACTCGCCCGAGGCGCAGCACTCGCAGGACCCCTGGGCGACGACGGTGAGCTCGGTGAGGAGCCGGCGCCGGCCGGCGGCCTGCACGGTCGGCGGCAGGCAATCGCAGCTGCCCAGGTGGGCGCAGTCGCATCGGTCGGTCTCACCGAGACGCACCCAGACCCGCTCCAGTTGCTCGGCGAACTCGGTCAGCTCGCTGACGCGGCGCTCGGTCTCGTTGAGCTTGTGGGCGACGAGGTGGCGCAGATGCTCGCGAACGGCGGGCTCGCCGCCACCGCCGTCGGCGGCATCGAGCAGCTCGCGAACCTCGTCGAGGGTCAGCCCCAGCCCCTGCGCGCGGAGGATGAAGCACACGCGCGCAGCCGCCTCATCGTCATAGGCGCGGTATCCGGAGGAGGTGCGCCGGACGGCGGGCATCAGCCCTTCAGCCTCCCAGAAGCGGAGCTGCGACGGGGTCACCCCACACCGGCGCGCCAGGCTGCCGATGGAGACGGTGGTCGGCATGCGCGGAGCATACACCCACCTTGATCTCGGGTAGAAGGTTGGCTCAGGAGTACACCCAGCTCGCGCCGGCGGGCAGCGGGGCGCCGGGCCTCGCGCGAACCGCGGCTGCCAGGATCTCGAGCCCGCCGACGATGCGCGGGCCGGAGCGGTTGAAGTAGCTGGACCCGTCGGTGGCGACCACCCGGCCGCTGCGGGCACATGGCAGGTACGTGAATCCGGGCCGCGCCGTCACCTCGGCCGCAACCGCGGCGGTCCGCGCCAGGTCGAAGCCGCACGGCATCAGCACCAGCACCTCGGGCTGCGTTTCGAGCACGCGCTCCCATTCGACGCCGGGCGACGGCTCGCCGGCGACCCCGAGGACGTCATCGCCGCCGGCCAGGCGGACCATCTCGGGCACCCAGTGGCCGCCGATGAAGACGGGGTCGGTCCACTCGATGCAGACCACGCGCGGCCGCGGCTCGGGCGCGACCATGGCGGCGATCACCGCGATGCGCTCCCGCATGGCGGCAGCCAGCGCCGTGCCGCCCCGGGGCTCGCCGGTCGCGTCGCCAACGGCGACGGCGGTGGCGACGATGTCATCGACGGTGCGCGGCTCCAATGACACGATCGGCACGTCGCCGGGCAGGCACCGCACGGCGTGCTCGACGGTCTCGTAGGCGACGGCGCAGACGTCGCAGAGCTCCTGGGTCACGATCAGATCCGGGGAGAGGCGCTCCAGCGCGGCGGTGTCGAGGTTGTAGATGCTCGAGCCCGCGTGGCGCGCGGCGCGGATGTGTGTGTCGATGTCGCGCGGCGCCGCGCCCTCGGTGGGCAGCGCGCTCGAGGTGACGCGCGGCAGCCGGCGCACGCCCTCGGGCGGGTGGTCGCACTCGTGGGTGACCGCGACCACGCGATCGCCGGCACCGACGGCGAAGAGCAGCTCGGTTGCGCTCGGTAGCAGCGAGACGATGCGCTGCGGGGATGCGGCCGGTGCGGCCGTCAGGACGCCGCCCGGCGGCCGGCCGCGCGGGGACGGCGGAGCTCGCGCAGC
The DNA here is from genome assembly GCA_036378495.1 of Candidatus Dormiibacterota bacterium. Lineage (GTDB taxonomy): Bacteria > Chloroflexota > Dormibacteria > Aeolococcales > Aeolococcaceae > JAFALX01. The sequence continues at coordinate 3,061 of DASUWI010000108.1, read as the reverse complement.
AGGCTGACCATCTCGATGGCGGCGACGGCGGCGTCGGCCCCCTTGTTGCCGTGCTTGCCGCCGGCGCGGTCGAGCGCCTGCTCGAGAGTGTCGACGGTGAGCACGCCGAAGGTGGCGGGCACACCGGTGGCGGCGTGCACCGCTGCAACGCCGCGCGCCGCCTCACCGGCGACGTAGTCGAAATGCGCCGTCTCGCCGCGGATGACGGCGCCCAGACACACGACGGCGTCGACGCCGCCCTGCTCGGCCAGTGTGCGCGCCGCGATCGGGATCTCGAAGCTTCCCGGTACCCAGACGACGGTCACGTGCTCATCGGAGGCTCCGTGGCGCAGCAGCGTGTCGACCGCGCCGTCGAGCAGCCGTTGCGAGACCAGCTCGTTGAAGCGCGCCACAACGATGCCGGCGCGCAGGCCGGATGCATCGAGCCCGCCCTTGTGTACGTTCACCGGGCGCAATCGTCGCACACGACCGCGCCCGGCGCCGATCTATGCGCCTATGACGGCAAGGAAACCTGGGTGAGATACCACGAACCACCGCTGAACGAGACCGGCACGGATGCCGACTTGTCCGCCGTGTTCGTTATCGCCGTGCACTTGCCGCTCAGGCACGTCTGCCCGTCGACCTTGATGCCCACGACGCCGCTCGAGCTGTCGCCGTCGAACGCGGTCACCGCGAAGCTCGTGATCTGCACCACGTACTTCTTGGTCTGGGCCGACTGGATCGCGTTCGCGTACGCCTGCCGGTCGGCGGCATCGACGTACGACTCGGCCGCTCGGAGGTCGCCACCGACGAGCGCGTTGAAGTAGCCCCGCACAGCGTTCTGGGGCGTGTCCTGCGTGGTGGCACCCGAGATGCTGGTGAGGTAGGTCGGTCCCGTCTCGCCGCACGCCACAACCGTTGAGACGAGAAACACGCCTGCCGAGACTGCGGCCGCAGCCCCTCGGTGCGCGCGCATGCGCGCCAAGAAATGAACATGCCGGCCTTGATGACCCATCGCGGTACCTCTTCCTGGCGGCGAAGGTCGCAGAGCTGCCTGCGAACGAGGGCCGAAATCCTACCTGATCACGCCCCCGGGTCGACCACCTCGAGAAGGTGGCCGAGCTTCTCCTTCTTCGCTCGGAGATAGCGGGCGCTGTGCGCCGTCGCCGGAATCTCCAGCGGCACCTGGTCCACCACCTCGATGCCGTACCCGCTGAGCCCGTAGTACTTCTTGGGGTTGTTGGTCAGCACCACGATGCGCCGTGCCCCGAGGTCCGCGAGGATCTGTGTGCCGATGCCGTAATCGCGGGAGTCGACCGGCAGTCCCAGCCGCTGGTTGGCCTCGACCGTGTCGAAGCCGCGGTCCTGCAGCGCGTAGGCGCGCAGCTTGTCCATCAGCCCGATGCCCCGTCCCTCCTGGCGCAGGTACACCAGCACGCCCCTGCCGCGCTCGGCGATGATCGCCTTCGCCTTCTCCAGCTGTGCCCCGCAGTCGCAGCGCTGCGAGTCGAGCACGTCGCCGGTGAGGCACTCGCTGTGCACGCGCACGAGCACAGGCTCGGAGCCGTCGTCGATGTCGCCCCACACGATGGCGACGTGCGTCGCATGCGTGATCAGGTCCTCGTAGCCGTGCACCATGACCTCGCCGTATTCGGTGGGAATGCGTGTGCTCGCGCCCCTCACCACGAGCCGCTCGGAGCGGCGGCGGTAGGCGATGAGGTCGTCGATCGCGACGATCCTGATGCCGTGCTCGGCCGCGAAGAGGTCCAGGTCGGGACGGCGCGCCATGCGGCCGTCCTCGCGCATGATCTCGCAGATCACGCCGGTGGGAGCCCGCCCGGCGAGCTTGCAGAGGTCGACGATCGCCTCGGTCTGGCCTGCCCGCTCGAGCACGCCGCCCGGGGCGGCGCGCAGCGGGAACGTGTGCCCCGGCTTGGCGAAATCGCTGGGACGGGCGTGGTCGTCGCAGAACAGGCGGATGGTTGTGGCGCGGTCGTACGCGGAGATCCCGGTGGTGACCCCGTGTCCCACCGCGTCGACCGTCACGGTGAACGCCGTGCCGTAGCGCGACGTGTTCTGGTCCACCATGGCGGAAAGACCGAGCTCGTCGAGCCGCCACCCCTCGGTGGGCGTGCACACCAGCCCGCGCGCGTGCGTCGCCATGAAGTTGATCGCCTCGGGCGACACGCGGTCGGCGGCGATCGCCAGATCGCCCTCGTTCTCGCGGTCCTCGTCGTCGACGATGATCACGAACTTGCCGTCGCGAATGTCGGCGATCGCCTCGTCGACGGTGCAGAGGGGCATGGCTCAGGCCTCCACGGGGTGCGGCTCGTTGCGGCGCAGCTGCTCGAGCGCGCGCGCCACGTAGCGCGCCATCGGATCGACCTCGATGTTCACCGGTGATCCGGGGCGCCACGCCCCCGCGGTCGTCACCTGCAGCGTGTGAGGGATCAGCGACACCGTGAACCCCGTGCTGTCGACGTCCACCACGGTGAGGCTGATGCCGTCGACGGCCACCGACCCCTTCTCCGCCAGGAGCGGGAGCAGCCGGTCGGGGATCTCGATGGAGCACCGGCGCGCGTTGCCATCCTCGTACTGCGAGCTGACGGTGCCCACGGCGTCGACGTGGCCCGTGACCAGGTGGCCGCCCACCACGTCACCCAGGCGCAGCGCCGCCTCCAGGTTGACGGTGTCGCCGGGCCGCAGCCGGCCCAGCGCGGTGCGCCGCATCGTCTCGGGCATGACGTCGGCGCTGAACCCGTCGCCCGCGCTGGCCGAGACGGTGAGGCATACGCCGTTCACCGCGATGCTTTCGCCCAATTGCAGCGACCCGCGTCCGAGCCCGTCGGACCGCACGCTGATCCGCCCCTCGTCGATCGCAGTGATCTCACCCTGAGCCGTGACGATGCCGCTGAACATGATCCTCGCTGTCACACACAGTACCCGGAAACCAGCAGATCAGGCCCCACCTGGGTCACGGTGACATCGCGCAGCGAGACCGCGTCGGCGAGGCGCGCTGCCCCGTGGCCGCCGACAGCGGCCGGCGCGGCGGCGCCACCGATGATGCGCGGCGCGATCATCG